>JAPPQC010000035.1 GCA_028817225.1 Gammaproteobacteria bacterium
GTCAAGCGCGATGACAAACGCCGACTGGTCGCGGAACACCGGCTGCGGCAGGCGCTCCCACGCAGGCCCGGCCAGCGCCGTCAGCGCCAGCACGCCGGCGGCGGCAATCAGCGCCAGCGAGCGGCGGCGGCCCGCGACCGCGCGCCCCATCAGGATGAATGGCAGCAGGTGGCGGTCGCACACCGCCTCCCAGTTGCTGCGGGCGAGGCCGCCGCGCGCCAGCAGCACCAGCAGCAGCGCCAGCGGCAGCAGCGCGATGAACCACGCCGGGCGCAGGAAATGAAAGTCGGCGGGCAGCATCAGGCAACGCCCCGCGGGCGGAACACGCGCGCCATCGCCAGCAGCACAAAGCCCGCAATCAGCGCCGCCGCGGCCAGCGGCCACGGGTAAAGCACGCGGCGGGTGCGGAAGGTGGCGGCGTCCTGCTCAACCGCTTCAATGCGGTCGAGCAGGCGGTAGATTTCGGCCAACTCCGGCGTGTTGCGCGCGCGAAAGTAGCGCCCGCCGGTGGCGCCGGCGATGGCTTTCAGCGTTTCCTCGTCCAGTTCGGAGCCGCGCCGGAACATGTCAAACTGGGCGCGGTTGCCGATGTCGGCGCCGATGCCGATGGTGTAGATTTTCATGTTCTCGCGCGCCGCGAGGTCCGCCGCCACCTGCGGCGACAAACTGCCGGCGTTGTTGGCGCCGTCGGTCAGCAGAATCAGCACGCGGTCGCCTTCGCGGCGGCGCAGCCGTTTCAGCGCGAGGCCGATGGCGTCGCCGATGGCGGTTTCGCGCTCTTCGGCGAGGCCGATGAAGGTTTCGGCCAACATGCCGCTGACGGCCTTCAGGTCGAAACTCAGCGGCATTTGCAGATACGGGCGCCCGCCGAACACAATCAGGCCGATGCGGTCGCCTTCGCGGCGCACGATGAAGTCGGCGCCGACCGCCTTGGCGGCTTCAATGCGGCTGACGCGGCGCCCGCCGAGCGCGAAGTCGCTTTCCTTCATGCTGCCGGAGATGTCCACCGCGAGCATCAGGTCGCGCCCGCTGACCGGCGCCTGCGTGAGTTCGCCGAGCCACTGCGGGCGCGACAGCGCGGCAATCAGCAGCAGCCAGCCGAGCAGCGCCAGCAGCAGCGGCCAGCGCCTGAACGCCGCGCCGCCGCCGCGCCGCGGGCGTTCCAGGTCGGCCAGAAACGGCACGCGCAGCGCGGCCTGGTCGGCGCCGCGCGCGGGCTTCAGCAGGCGCCGCAGCAGCAGCGGCAGCGGCAGCAGCAGCCAGGCCCACCACCATTCAAAGTGCATCATCGGCGCGGCTCTTCATCTTGCGGCATTACATTGCGGCGGCGGGCGCGGCGCGGCGCAAGTGCGTTATCGGGCGGCTCTTCATCTTGCGACATCAGCGTCAGCCATTCCTCGCACGCGATCAGCACGGCGCGTGCGTCGGCGTCGGCGGAAGGGCGGTAGGGGGCGTTGGCGATGGCGCGCGCGGCGCCGCGGCTGAACAATTCGCGCCCGGCGCGCGCGTCAAGCCACGCAAGCCACGCATCGCCTGTCAGCGCCGCGGTTTCGGCGCGCGGCGACAAACTGATGGCGGTGCGCCGCAGCAGCACCGACAGGCCCGCCAGCAGGTCGCGGGCGTTTCCGCCGGCGAAAAACCGCCGCCGCAGCACGCCGAGTTCACGCAGCGCGAGGCGGCAGGCCGACAGCGTCGCGGCGCGTTCGCGCCGCCGCCGCAGCACGACGGCGGCGGCCACCGACAACGCCGCCGCAACCGCCAGCGCCGCCAGCGACCACCACCACAACGGCGCCGGCGGCCACCACGACACCGCGGCGGGCAGATGGATGTCGCGCAAACCGGCAAGCAATTCGCTGACTGGGTTCATCGGACATCGGATAGTAACACGGCGCCGCCGCGCACCCGTTCGCAGTCAGGGTGCGACGCGGGCCGGGGCCGGTCAGGGAATGACGGCGCCTTCGAGGAAGACGCGGATGCGCACCGGCACGCCGTCGTTGATTTCGATGGTCAGCGGCAGCGGGTTCGGCGTCATCGGCGTTCCGTCACCGCCCGTCCAGGTGGCGTGCACGAAAATGTCGAAACCTGCGGGCGCGAAGTTGATGGGCTCGCGCAGTGTGATAACGCCGGTCGCGCTGTTGATGTCAAACAAGCCGGCGTCACTGGGCAGACTCCACGCCGACGCGGTGCCAACCTGGTTGATGCCGTCAACCTGAAACACGATGTCGAGGCCGCGAACCCGGCCACCGGTGGTGTTGGACGCGATGTTTTCGGCGCTTGACTGATCCACGATTTGCAGGTCGTTGCGGATGTCCACGACGACGATGTCCACCCGGAGTTGAGCCGGAGCCAATTCCTCGTACAATGCCGTGATGAACAGCGTGTGCGAGGTTGAGGCCTCAAAGTCCAACTGGCCTTGAACGAAGATGTCGCCATTGCCACTGATGTGGAATTTTCCATCGCCGTCCGCAGTGTAAAACACTCCGCTGGTCAACAGGTTTCCGGCATCGTCCCTCGCCTGCACCCTGCCGACGACCGTACCCAGATTTGCGCCTTCGCCGATTTGGAACGGCGTCGGCCCGACCGCCTCAAGCGTCAGTCTTTCCACCGCGTTCAGCACCTGCACGGTGACTTGCGTCGTGGCGAATCCGCCCAGGTAATCCGCCTGCAGCGTCAGCGTGTGAACCGGCGTCGTCTCGTAGTCGAGAGCGCCCGTCAGTCGCAAAACCGCCACAGAACCGCTGATATCCGGCTCGAAAATATGCGAACCCGCGCCTGACAGCGACCAGACAACCCCGTCGGAGGACGACACGGGCACGCCGTCGTCCAGCAGCAACACGCCGATGCCGGACACCACCGTGCCCATGGCCGCCGTCTCCGAAATGGAGCCGGTGACGGTGCCGCTGAGCGACAATTCCGGCGCGTTGTCCACAAAGATGGTCGTTGCCAGGGGCCATTCGCCGCCGGAACCCTGCCCATGCACCCTGATTGTATGGGCGGTGGAGGTCTCGTAATCCAGTGTTCGCCCGGAAGCCAGCGACAGCGTGCCGCTGGTCGGATGAATCTGAAACAGGCCGCCGGCGTCCGACGACAGGCGGTAACGCACCTCTGTCTCGGTAACGCCGTCAACCACCAGTTGTGGTAACCAGCCCGACACCAAATCGCCCGGCGATGCCGCCTCGCTAATCCGGTTGTCGGCGGGGTCGGCGTCCACAAGCCCGCTGTCGTCGTTCACTATCACCAGCAGGCGCCGTGTCCGGATTTCGGTCGCCACAGACGACAGGTCGCCGGGAACCGCCCATGCCCATGACATCCAGGCGTGAGTGGTGCCTACCTCCTCGTCCACCGCCGCCGCCACCTCCACGACCGCCGTATCCGTATTGGAAAGCGGACTGAAGCGGACGGTCGTCGGCGTGACGGTGAACTGCCGGTCACCGTCCACCCGGAGAACCAGCGTTAATGTGCTGCGAACGCCGCCGGGCACCTCAAGCCGGACATTGCGGCTTTCCCCTTCCGGAAAACCCAACTGATTCCCCGGCGCCGAAGCGTATTGAAAGCCGCCGATGCGGAAATCGGGGATAACCGCGCGCTCAACCTCCAGATTGGCAAGGCCCAGTCCTTCCAGGTCGGCGGCGGCCTGCGCCGGCAATTTCAGATTGTCATTGAATTGCAAATCCAAAGTCTGCAAACGGCTTAAATCGCTGAAAATGTCCGGCGGCAACGACCCCAAATTATTCGCAGCCAACGACAACAAATTCACTGGCAAGTTGCTGAAAATGCCCGGCGGCAGCGATGTCAGACTGTTGTCGCTCAATGACAAACCGTCCAGAACGCGCAGGCCGCTGAAAATACCGGGCGGCAAACGCCGCAGGCCGAGAGAGCTCAGTTGCAAAACGATCAGCCCGGACAGCCCGGCGAAATCATGAGCCAGCAAGGTTTCCGCGGTCGTCGAGTATCGGGAAAAATCCAGCAGCCGGATGGACGCCATCCGGGTTGTCGGAACACTGCCGCAGCCATATTCAAGTCCCAGGCTCCGAACTGCGGCCTGGGTGTTGACGCGGTACAGAATCTCCCGCTGCACCACCGGCGTGCGGTCGCAGATATTAAAGTTGTCTTCAGCGTGAACGCTGATGGTCAGCGGCAATTCCGCCGGTGCGCCCCGGTATGTCGCCGTCAGCGTAACCGGATGAGCACCGGCGCCGCCCAGCGCGCCCGCCGAAGAAATCATCCCCGACGCCGTCGCGACCGTGAACAAACCGGAACCGGTCAGCGTGTAAAAAACGCCGTCCGCGACGGCGGCGCCGTCAACCAGCAGCACCGGCCGCACTCCCGACACCGGCGTGCCCTGCGGCGCCGTCGCGGCGATGACATTGAGCGCCGGGTCGGCGTCGTCAAGCGCGAGCGTGAAGACTTCAATGGTCGCCGCCAGCGACCCCGTCACGCCGGAATCCGTCACTTGCGCGATGACCGTGACCGGATAGGTGGGGGTTGTCGCGTGATTCAGCATCCGCCCCGGCGCCAGCGACAGCGCGCCGCTCGCGGTGTCAATCTGAAACAGGCCGCCGGCGTCCGACGACAGGCTGTAACGCACATTCGTCGCGACAACATTTCGCACCAGAACCCGCGGCGACCAGCCCGACACCGCCACACCCGCAGGCGCGGTTTCGCCAATCCGGTTGGGCGCGGGGTCGGCGTCGTCAAACCGGTGCGTGTCACGCACGGTTATCCGCAAATCCGGCGCCGGGAGTTCGGTCAGTCCCCTGCCGGAAAAACTCGCCCACACCCATGACACCGGGCCGCTTCTGTCGCCGGCGTTCAAATCCGGCGGCGCCGCCAGCGCCACAGCCGCCGTGCTGCGGGACGCGGTGAGCCGGATGACCGGCGGCGTGGCCGTGAAACGCGATTCGGCGCTTGTCCGGAACACCAGCGTCAAGGTGCTGCGAACGCCGCCGACGACCTCAACCTGAAGACTGCGGCTGTCTCCTTCATTCAGTGTCAGCGCCGTGGTTGTCACGCCGTCCAGGCGGTAGCGGATGCCGCCGATGCGGCGGCTGGTTTCGATGCCGTTGAAACGACGATTGGCTTCACTGTCAAGCCCGAGAAAGACGGGGGGGGAGATTTTCTCCAGATCGGCCAGCAGCGGCGCCGGCAGTTCCGTCAAGTCGTTGCTCAACGACAACTGCAGGTGTTGCAGCATGCCGAGATTCCTCAGGAGGCCCGGCGGCAGCGATGCCAATCTGCTTTCTAACATACTCAACCTGCGCAGATTCGGCAAACCGCTGAAAACAACCTCCGGCAGGCCGGTCGTGGCAAGGCCGGTCAGATTCAGTTCTGTCAGTTGGCCCAGATTCATGAAAATGCCCGGCGGCAACGATGCCAATCTGTTTTCCGCCAGATTCAGCACGCGCAAATTGGTTGTGTCCCTGAAAATGCCCTCCGGCAGGCCGGTCAAATCGAGACGCTCCAGACGCAGGTATTCCAGTGCCGGCATCCCGGAAAAATCATGCGCCAGCAGCGTCACAACGCGCTGACGCGGAATCGTCAGCGTGGCGATGGACGCCAGAACAGCCGGCGGCACGGCATCACAACCGTGCGCCGCGCCCGCGGAGCGGCTGTTGATGATGCGCAGGATTTCATCGCGCACCCCGGCGGTGCGGTCGCAGATGGAAACGCCGGAACGAACCTCAATGTCCAGCGGCAGACGCGCCATGCCCAAGGTGTGCGAAGCCGTCAGCGTAACCGGATATGCGCGGGCGCGGACATCGCTTTCCTCCAGTTGGCGCGCCGCGAAAATCACGCCCGACGCCGTGTTGACCGCGAACAAATCAGCAAGCCCGCCGTCCAGCGAATACATCACGCCATCCGTCTGAACAACGCCCCGAATACGCGCCACCGGCGTGATGCCCCCCACCGGCGTGCCCGTCACCGCGCTCGCGGCAATGATGTTGGTTGACGGGTCGGCGTCCTCAAGGCTGACCGGTTCAAACACATCCAGACGCAGGCTTTGTGTCCGGATTTCGACTGCGCCCCCGTCGAGAGACATCGTCCATGCCCACGACACCGAACCGGTGCTGCGGCCAAAATTATTGCGGTCCGCCCGGGCCGTCAACTCCACGACCGCCGTGTCGGTGCCGGGAGGCGGGCCGAACCGGATTGTCGCCGGCGTTACGGCGAGCGGCGGCGCGCCGTCTATCCGCGCAACCAGCGTCAATGTGCTGCCGATGCCGCCGTCCACCCTGACCTGAAGATTGCGGCTTTCCCCCTCATGCAGCGCCAACTGCGTGACGACCCCGCCATCCAGGCGGTATTGAATGCCGCCGATGCGAGCACTGCGGTCCATCTGCACTTCAATAAGGGGCTGCCTTGCCAGGTCGGCGACGACCCGCGCCGGCAATACCAGATTGTCGTTGCCCACCAACTCCAGAGCCTGCAGATTAATCAAACCGCTGAAAATATCCTGCGGCAGCGATGTCAGGCGGTTGCCGATTAATGACAAAGCACCCAAAAGGGGCTGATTCCCGAAAAGATTCGGCGGCAGCGATGCCAGATTATTGGTACTCAGATCCAAATCAAACAGAAGGGGCAAATCGCTGAAAATGCCCGGCGGCAAACTCCGCAGTCCGAGAGAATCCATGTACAAAAGGCTCAGCCTGGACAGCCCTCTGAAAAGATCCGGCGGCAGTGGTGCCAGATTATTGTTACTCAAAATCAGGCTTTGCAGATTGGCCAGACCGCCGAACACCGCCGGCGGCAAGCGCCGCAGCCCGAGAGAGTTCAGATTCAAGGAGGTCAACCCGGACAGCCCCTCGAAATCGTGAACCAGCAAGGTCTCCACGGTCGTCGAGTATCCGGAAAAATTCAGCGTTTGGACGGACGCCATATAGATTGCCGGAATGTTGGCACAGCGATACGGGGTTCCAAGGGCGCGAACTTCGTCCTGGGTATTGACCCGGTACAGGATTTCTTCCTGCACCACCGGCGTGCGGTCGCAAATATCAAAGCCGCCTGCAGGGTGGACGCCGATGACCAGCGGCAAACTGCTCTCGCCGCCCCTGTACGACGCCGTCAGCGTAACCGGATGCCGCCCGCGGTTGGCGTCCGTCAAAAGGCTTGTCGAGAAAATCGCACCCGATGTTGAATGAACCGCGAACAAGGCGCTGCCGGTCAGCGTGTAGGCCACGCCGGTTGTGACGACAACGGCGCCGACCCGCACCGTCGGCGCCACCCCCGCGACATTCGTGCCCGCCGTTGCGGTCGCGGCGATGGTGTTGGGTGCCGGGTCGGCGTCTTCAAGATAAAAGGACTGCGCCTGTGCACCCGCACCCGCACACACAAGCACCGCCGCCGCAACAAAATTGGCCGCGCCCGAAAACCGCCGCCACCTTTCCGCAATCGTTGTTCTGATGATGTTCATTTCCATAGCCTTCGCGCCGCCTTCCCGCAAAACCGGCGCCGGTTTGCCCCGAACTGTCCCGCGCCCTTCGGCGATGTCTGTATTATATCGCCGAAAGGCCGAGGCCCGGCCAAAAACCCCCGAAAAGCCCGCCTCACCGCGCCCGCCGCGCGCCGCGCGCCGCCGCCGGCCGCCGCCGCCGCCGCCCCGCATCCCCACTCCCGCCTCACCGCGCGCGCGTGCCGAAATGCCGCTGCAACACGGCCAGCGGGTCGTCGCTGGTGCGGCATTGCAGAAAGCCGACGCCCAACTTGCGCGCCAGCGCCCGCAGGCGCGCGGCGCGGCGTTTGAAGCGCGCCGCGTAGTCGGCGGCGAACTGCGCGTCGCCGGTGTCCAGATGAAAGTCGCGCGCGCCGTCGCCAACGCGGTAATGTCCGGGCGGCGGCAAACGCTCTTCCAGCGCGTCGCAGACAAACACCAGCACCGTCTCGCTGTGCGCGGCGAGTTGCGCCAGCCGGGTTTCGGCGCGCTCGTCAAAGTTGCGAAAATCGCTGATGAAAAAAATCAGACTGCCCGGACGCGCGATGTGCGACAGCCGCAGCAGCGCGCCTGCGGGGCCGCCGCTGGACACCGCGCCATTGCCGCCGTTGCCGCCAGCGCCGCCGTTGCCGCCGCCGCCGCCGTTGCCGCCATCACCGCCGTTGCCGCCACCGCCGCCAGGCATTGCACCACCGAACGCCGCGCCACCACTGCCACGCGCCGCACCGCCGCCGTGCGCCGCGCCATCATCGCCAACCGCCGCACCCCCAACACCCGCCAATTCCCGAAACAACCGCAGTGCGCCGGTCTTGCCGCGCTGCGGCTTGATTTCGCGGTGCGTGCCCTCGGTGAAGAGCACGCTGCCGATGCGGTCGCCGTCGTGCACCGCGCTCCACGCCAGCAGCGCCGCCAGTTGCGCCGCGGCGACCGACTTGTAGCGCCCGCGCGTCGCAAAGAACATCGGCGCGCGGCAGTCCACCCACAGAAACACCGGGCGTTCGCGCTCCTCGCGAAACAGTTTGGTGTGCGGTTTGCCGGTGCGCGCGGTAACGCGCCAGTCAAGGTGGCGCACATCGTCGCCGGGCTGGTAAAGGCGCGATTCGTCGTATTCCATGCCGCGCCCCTTGAACAGCGAACGCCGCACATCGCTGCGCCTTGCGCGCACATCGCCGCGGTGCAGCGACAGGCCCCGCGCCGCGTGCGCCAGCCCGATCAGCGACGCGACCGAAACCCGCACCGCCGCGGCGCCCGCCGCCTCCGCGCCCATCAACTCAGGGAACCGCGATGCGGGCGAGCAGTTCGGCCACGACCTTGTCCGGTGTCACGCCCTCGGCCTCGGCCTCGTAGTTCAGAATCAGGCGGTGGCGCAGCACATCGGCGGCCACGGCCTGCACATCGTCGGGCGTGACATAATCGCGCCCGTCCAGCCAGGCGTGGGCGCGCGCGCAGCGGTCGGTGGCGATGGTCGCGCGCGGGCTGCCGCCGTATTGCAGCCAGCCGGCCAGGTCGTCGCCGTAGGCGCCGGGGTTGCGCGTCGCCAGCACCAGTTGCAGCAGGTAGTCCTCCAGTTCCGGCGACATGTACAGGCCCAGTATCTCGTCGCGCGCCTCGAAAATCGCGCGCTGCGCGACCGCTTCGGCGTCGGCGCCGGGTGCGGTGGCGTCGCTGAACTGCTCGCCGCGCACCAGTTGCAGGATGGCCTGCTCGTGTTCGGCTTCGGGGTAGTCAATCCGCACATGCATCAGAAAGCGGTCGAGTTGCGCCTCGGGCAGGCCGTAGGTGCCTTCCTGCTCAATCGGGTTCTGCGTCGCCATCACCAGAAACAGCCGCGGCAGCGGGTAGGTGCGGTCGCCCACCGTCACCTGGCGCTCGGCCATCGCCTCAAGCAGCGCCGACTGCACCTTGGCCGGCGCGCGGTTGATTTCGTCGGCGAGTATCAGGTTGTGAAACAGCGGGCCGTGGCGAAACTTGAAGACGCCCTCCTGCGGGCGGTAAATCTCGGTGCCGGTGAGGTCGGCGGGCAGCAGGTCGGGGGTGAACTGGATGCGCTGAAAATCGCCCTCAACGGCGTCGCCCAGCACCTTGACGGCGCGCGTCTTGGCCAGCCCCGGCGCGCCTTCAACCAGCAGGTGGCCGTCGGCAAGCAGCGCAATCAGCAGGCGTTTGACGAGCGCCGCCTGGCCGATAATCTGGCGTTCAAGGCGGCCCTGAAGGCCGCCGATTTCGGAGCGGGCGGACACGGTGCGAAGGGGTAAGGCGGGCAATTTTAGCACGCCCGCAGCGTGTGCACGGGGGACGCGCGGCGGCGGTTTCAGACGTCGCGCTTCGGCTCTCTTTTGAACATCTGGTCGGGCGGAGTCTGCGACAGAAGTTCAAACGCCCGGCACAGGTTCGCCACCTCAATGCGCGACACCAGATTCTTGAAAAGATCAAGGCGCTCGGCCAGCAGCGATTCCAGTTCGTCCGACAGTTTGCCGTCCTTCACCTGCGCCGCGTCCATGCCGCCGATGCGCTCGACCAGCACCTGGAATTCGGGCGCCGGCAGGCTGTGCTGCACCACGGCAATCAGCATGTCAAACGCGCTGATTTGCGCCGCCGCCAGCGTCAGCCCCAGCGAGTAGTCTTCGGCGCGCGCCTGGTGCCAGGTCGCGGCGGGCATGTAGATGACATCGCCCGGCTCCAGCATCACCGACCAGAACTCGTCCGGGTCTTCCACATCGGGCTTTTGCAGCGTAATCCACGGCAGTTTCAGCACATCGCGGTCGGGCGGGAAGACGATGTTGAACTGCGGGTTTTTCAGCACCGGCTTGCGGCTGATGTACCAGTGCTTGCAGCCCTCAACCTGCATCAGCCACGCCGGGTAGGTGTCGAAGTGCAGGCAGTAGCCCTTGGTGTGCGGCGAGTAGTACGAACTGAAATGCACCGGCGCCATCGGAAACACCTCGGCGCGAAACGCCTCAAGAAACTTTTTGCGCGGCCCCGTCTCGGGCAGGTCGAGCGCGGCGATGGTCATGCCGGCCTCGTAGAATTTGGCGGCCTGGTCGGGGAGAATGTCCACTTCCGACGCCCAGCCGTTCGGGTCGTCGTAGTTGGCGCGGATGCGGTCGCAGTGGTGCACCTCTTCCTTGATGAACTGTTCCCTGTTGATCAGGTCCGAAAAACGGCCCGGGTCGTTGTGCTTCAGCACAAGGCTGCGCTTTTCCCAGTGCTCGTCAAAGAATTTGCCGCGGTCGAAATCGCCCAGCAGCAAATCAAGCGCCGACATCTCCGGCGGCTTTTGTATTTCAACTCCGAATACGGACATCGTTCACCTCCCCCCGGCAGCGCAAACTGCGGGGGCTTCATTATAGTAAAAACGGCGGGCGCCCGACAAGTTCAGACACTTGCGGCACTGCGGGCGGGCGCGCCGCCCGTGCGGCGGCGGCGCGGCGGCGCGGCGGGCATTCAGCCCAGTTGCTTGATGCCCTGCACCAGATTGGCGCAGACCTGCTGGCCGTCGCCGTAGAGCATCTTGGTGTTGTCGGCGAAAAACAGTTTGTTCTGAATGCCGGAAAAGCCCTTGCCCTGTCCGCGCTTGATGACGATGCAGGTGGCGGCACGGTCGGCGTCCAGTATCGGCATGCCGTAAATCGGGCTGGCCTTGTTGGTGCGGGCGTCGGGGTTGACAACATCGTTGGCGCCGATGACGAGCGCGACATCGCTTTGCGGGAAGTCTGAATTGACTTCCTCCAGGTCAAATATCTTGTCGTACGGAACGCCGGCCTCGGCCAGCAGCACATTCATGTGCCCCGGCATGCGCCCGGCCACCGGGTGGATTGCGAAGCGCACCTCCACGCCCCTTTCCTCCAGCAACTGCACAAACTCCCATATCTTGTGCTGCGCCTGCGCCACCGCCATGCCGTAGCCCGGCACGATGATGACCTTCTGCGAATACGCCATCATCACCGCCGCGTCGTTGGCCTCGATCGGCTTCATCTGCCCCTCGACATCGTCGCCCGTCTCCTGCTGCGCGCCGAAGCCGGAGAACAGCACATTGGCGAGCGAGCGGTTCATCGCCTTCGCCATCAACTGCGTCAGCATCGTGCCCGCCGCGCCGACCACGGTGCCGGCGATGATCATCGCCGCGTTGTTCAGCACAAAGCCCTCAAAGCCGACGGCGAGGCCGGTCAGCGCGTTGTACAGCGAGATGACAACCGGCATGTCGGCGCCGCCGATGGGCAGCGTCATCAGCACGCCGAGCAGCAGCACGATGACAAAAAACGCAATCAGCAGGTGGCCCGGCACATCGCCCCACGCGAACCACACGCCGAGAAACACCGCCACCCCCATCAGCGCGGCGTTGATGAAGTGCTGGCCGCTGTAAATAAACGACTTGTTGATCAGCCCCTGCAACTTGGCGAACGCTATCAGCGAGCCGGAAAAAGACACCGAGCCGATCAGCCCGCCGGCGGCGGCCAGCGCCAGCACCACATGGCCGTGCTGTTCGGCGTGCAGCAGTTCCAGCGCGCCGATGCAGGCCGCGGCGCCGCCGCCCATGCCGTTGTAGAGCGCGATCATCTGCGGCATGCCGGTCATCTGCACGCGCTTGCCGGTGAACCACGCGAGAATGCCGCCGATGAAGATGGCCGCCGTCATCAGCGTGTAGTTGCCGAGGTCCGGCCAGCCGAAGGTGACCAGCGTCGCCACCAGCATGCCGATGCCGGCCCAGACGATGCCGCGCCCGGCGGACACCGGCGAACTCATCTGGCGCAGGCCGATGATGAACAGAAACGCCGCCACAAAATAGGCGATCTGTATGGCGGGCTGGATGAGGTTGTCTGAAATCATTTGGCGTCGTTGCTCTGCTTGAACATGCCGAGCATGCGCTCGGTGACGACATAGCCGCCGACGGCGTTGCCGGCGGCCAGCACGACGCCGATGAAGCCGACGACGAGGCTGGTCAGGTCGTCCGGGTCGGCGCGCCCGAGCACGACCATCGCGCCCACCAGCACGATGCCGTGGACGAAGTTTGAACCCGACATCAGCGGCGTGTGCAAAATCGAGGGCACACGGCTGATGACCTCGTAGCCGGTGAAGGCCGACAGCATGAAGATATACAGTGCGATGATTCCGACAATTTCCGCTTCCGCGCTCATGGTGACTCCTGGTGTGGTTGGTGTTGGGTGTTGGGTGGTTGGTGTTTGCCTGGTTGGCGTTCGTCTGGTTGGCGTTCGTCTGGTTGGCGTTCGTTTGGTTGGTGCTTGTCCGGTTGCAATGGCTTGTTGGCGCGGGCCGCCGCGCGTCAGCCGCCCCGCTTGTTCGCGCCTTCGCCGGTCAGGCAGGCGCCTTGCAGGATGTCGTCGTCCCAGTCGAACGACAGGTTGCCGTCGTCATCAAGCATCAGTTTCAGCAGGTTGTGCAGGTTGCGCGAATACATCACGCTGGAATGGGTCGGCAGGCGGCTCGGCACATTCAGCGGCGCGTGCACCGTAACGCCGTGGTGGGTTTCGGTGGCGCCGGGGGTGCCGAGTTCGCAGTTGCCGCCGCCGTCCGCCGCCGCGTCCACGATGACCGAACCGGGCTTCATCGAGCGCACCATGTCGGCGCTGATGATCTTCGGCGCCGGGCGCCCCGGAATCAGCGCCGTGGTGACGACGATGTCGGCGTCGGCGATGCTTTTGGCCAGCAACTCGCGCTGCTTTTTCTTTTCATCGTCGGTCAGTTCGCGCGCGTAGCCGCCCTCGTCGTCGGCTTCAATGTCGGGAAACACAAAACGCGCGCCGAGCGACTCGACCTGCTCCTTCGCCACCGCGCGCACATCCGTCGCCATGACAATCGCGCCGAGGCGCTTTGCCGTCGCAATCGCCTGCAAGCCGGCGACGCCGGTGCCGATGACAAACGCGCTGGCCGGGCGGATGGTGCCCGCCGGCGTCGTCAGCATCGGGATAAAACGCGGCAGATGGCCGGCGCCCATCAGCACCGCCACATAGCCGATGACCGAGCGCTGCGACGACAGCGCGTCCATCGCCTGCGCCCGCGTCGTGCGCGGCAGCAGTTCCAGCGCGAAACTGGTGATGCCCTTGCGCTTGAAAACCTCCGCCGTCTGCGGCTGGCCGTGCGGGTCGAGAAAACCGGCGACGATGCAGCCGTCGGCCAGGCGGTCGGCGGCGTCGGGCGAAAACGGCGTGACGCACAGCACAATGCCGGCCTGTTTCAGCACCGCGTCGTTGTCCGACAGCGACGCGCCGGCCTCTGTGTAGAGTTCGTCGGCAAACCCCGCCGCCGCGCCGGCGCCGCGCGCCACCGCCACCGTGAGGCCCGCGTCCACCAGCGCGCGCGCCGTTTCCGGCGCCAGTGCGACGCGCTTCTCAAGTTCGGTCGTCTCCGACAAGACGCCAACGCACGGCTGGCTTGATTGGCTCACTGTGTTCTCCTGGATAAGGTCGGTTCAGGCGGCTCCGGGCGGTTTCCGCCCCCCGCAAGGCGGCGGAGTATAGCAGACAACCGGCCCGCCGGGGTCAATTCGGCGCATATTATAGGGGAATTTTATACTTGACGCCACCGCCTGCGGTGGAATAATTGCGGTATTCTTTGCACCCGCGCGCCGCAAGCGCGCCGGGCGGCGGGCCATTATTTTGCAAGTACTGCGAGGAACCCCTTGAAAACAATGACATTGATTCCCGGCAGGACCAGCAAGCAGGGCACTTCGCTGAACGCCGGCAAACTGAAGGCCGAATACCTTGAGGTCACCTCGACGGTGGAGATGAACGAAAACGACATGAAGAAAATGAAACTGAAAGACGGCGACCGCGTGCGCCTGCGTTCGCCGGAGGGCGAGGTGGTTGTTACCTGCCGGCCAAAGAAGGCGTCGGACTTGCCGTCTGGTATAATTTTCATGGCCTACGGCCCGTCATCGAGCGAGTTGATGGGCAGCGACACGGCGGGCAGCGGCATGCCGCTGTCGAAACAGATTGAAGTCCGGGTCGAGGCCGCCGGCGCCGGCAAAAGCGGCTGAATTGTGATGAGCGACAAAGACAACGGGGCGAACACCGAGGCAAACACCGGGCCGAACAGCGGGCCGGGAAGCGGTGACAACATCAAGATCGTCAAAAACGCGACCTGCACCTTCTGCGGCTGCGTCTGCGACGACATGGATTTGACCGTTGACCTGAAGGAAAAACGAATCACCAAGGCGAAAAACGCCTGCGTGCTGGGGCGCGCGTGGTTCGCCGAACACACCATTGAAGACCGCCCGGCGGCGCTGATAGACGGGCGCGAGGCGAGCGTTGAGGAGGCCGTCGAGGAGGCGGCGCGCATCCTGATTGAGGCGCGCTACCCGATCACCTACGGGCTTAGCGATTCCACCTGCGAGGCGCAGCGCGTCGCCGTCGCCATCAGCGACATTGTGAAGGGCAGCGTGGACACGACCACCTCGGTCTGCCACGGCCCTTCCGGCATCGCGTTTCAGGGCGTCGGCGAGACCACCTCGACGCTCGGCGAGGTGAAAAACCGCGCCGACCTCGTCATCTACTGGGGCGGCAACCCCGCCGAGTCGCACCCGCGCCACTTCACGCGCTACGCGGTGACGCCGAAGGGCATGCACATTCCGAACGGCAAGAAAGACCGCACCGTGGTGCTGGTGGATGTGCGAAGGACGCCGAGCGCGCCGGTGTCGGACATTTTCATCCAGGTCAAGCCCGGCAGGGACTTTGAACTGCTGTGGACGTTGCGCGCGCTGGTGAACGGCAAAAAAATCACCGCCGATGTCGAGAAACTCACCGGGGTTTCGCGCGAGACGCTGGACGATCTCGTCGCGCGCATGAAGAGTTGCAGTTACGGCGTGCTGTTCTTCGGCATGGGGCTGACGATGACGCGCGGGCGGCATTTCAACTCGGGTGCGGTGCTGGCGCTGGCGGCGGATTTGAACCAGTACGCGCCATTCGTCGCCAAGCCGGTGCGCGGCCACGGCAATGTGACCGGCGCCGACAATGTCGTGTCGTGGCAGACGGGCTACCCGTTCGGCGTTAATTTCAACCGCGGCTTTCCGCGCTTCAACCCCGGCGAATTCACGACGGTGGATGTGCTCGCGCGCGGCGAGGCCGACGCGGCGCTGGTCATCGCCACCGACCCCGCCTCCAACTTCCCGAAAAAGGCCATTGAGACGCTGCGCCGCATCCCGGTCATCTCGCTCGACACCAAGCCGACCGAGACCAGCCGCCTCGCCAGGGTCGCCTTCACCGTCGCCACCTACGGCATCAACACCGGCGGCACCGTGTACCGCATGGACGATGTGCCCATCACACTGCGCCCGGCGTTTGAGTCGCCGTACCCCGGCGACGAGGAAATCCTGACCGCCATCCGCGACAAAATCCTCGCCCTGCGCCCGCGCCGCGACGCCGCCGCGGCGCAACGCGCGGCGCCGTAACCGCGCGCCCCGCCGAACACGACACCGCGACGCCACAAGGCCAAACCGCCGCAAGGCAAAACAAGACCACCCACCCGAACGCCGCAGGCGCCCGCAGCAAGCCCGGATGACCACCAGCCGTGTCTGAATTACGCATTATCAACGGACGTGTTTATGATCCGGCGAACGGCGTGGACGGCGAGGTCGCGACGATTTGCATTCGCGACAGGAAGATTGTCGAGTCGGTTTCGGATTCGGCGCGGACGATAGACGCGCACGGCATGGTGGTGATGCCGGGCGGCGTGGACATTCACTGCCACATCGCCGGGCCGAAGGTCAATCTGGCGCGCAAGTTGCAGCCCGAAGACCACCGCCTGGATGTGCAGCCCGGCACCGATGTCATGCGCTCGGGCACCGGCGGCGTCGTGCCCTCGACCTTCACCACCGGCTACCGCTACGCGACGATGGGCTACACCACGGCGATGGAGGCCGCGGTGCCGCCGATTTTCGCGCGCCATGTGATTGAGGAACTGGCCGACACGCCGGTCATAGACAAGGGCTTTTATGTGCTGCTCGGCAACAATGTGCTGCTCTACCGGCTGCTGAAAGAGGGCAGAAAGCGCGACTTCAGGGAGGCCATCGCCTGGTGGATCAACGCGGCCAAGGGCTACACGGTGAAACTGGTGAACCCGGGCAGCGACGAAGTGTGGAAGAAGCGGCGCGAAAACATCAGCGACATTGAGCAGAAGGTGGATTATTTCGACCTGACGCCGTTGCAGGTCATCCACTCGTTCATCGAGGCGGTGAACGAACTGGGGTTCCCGCACCCGCCGCACATTCACTGCAACAACCTCGGCCACAGCGGCAACTTCAACACCACGCTGCAAACGATGAAGGCGGCGGAAGGGCGGCGCGTGCACATCGCGCACATCCAGTTCCACAGTTACGGCGGCGAGCCGGGCGCCAACCCGCGGTCGGCGGCGCAGCAGATTATTGACTACATCAACGCCAACCCGAATGTCACCGCCGATGTCGGCCAGGTCATGTTCGGCAACGCCATCACGATGACCGCCGACGCGCCGCTGGCGTGGATGCTGCGCGGCTTCAAGAAGGGCAAGTGGGTCAACGCCGACACCGAGTGCGAAAGCGGCTGCGGCATCATCCCGTTCGCCTACCAGGAGCATGTCTTCACGCACGCGCTGCAATGGGCCATCGGCCTGGAGTTGTTCCTGCTGTCGGAGGATCCGTGGCGCCTCGTGCTGTCCACCGACCACCCCAACGGCGGCTCTTTCATGCAGTACCCGCGCCTGATCAAACTGCTGATGGACAGCGGCTTCCGGCGCGAGGAAATCAAGCGCCTCAACCAGAAGGCGATTGCGACGACCAGCCTGGCGAGCATTGAGCGGGAATACACGATGCGCGAAATCGCCATCATCACCCGCGCCGGGCCGGCGCGTGCGCTCGGGCTGGCCAACAAGGGGCAGTTGGGCGTCGGCGCCGACGCCGATGTGACGATTTACACCGAAGACGCCGACCGGGAGAAAATGTTCAACTCGCCGCGCTATGTCATCAAGGACGGCGTCGCCGTCGTTGACGACCACGAATTCAGGGTCTCGCACGACGGGCGCCTGCTGCACATCGCGCCCGGCCACGACAACGCGATTGAAGACGCCATCCGCCCGTTCTTCGACGACTACTACACCGTCCGCTTTGATAACTACGCCATCCGCGACGACTTCCTGCACTTGCACGAGGTCATCCCGACCCGCACCGACGGTGAAGATAAAAAAGACTGAAATCGTCCCGACCTACGCCGAGGCGTTTGCGATGTGGGGCGGGCGCGCCATCATCACCGCCGACGGCAGGCGCTGGGCGCTGACCGCGGCGCGCTCGATGACCGGGTTTGCGACCTCGGTCATCGGCTGTCCGTGCGAGGCCGCCATCGAGCGCGAAGTGCCCGCCGCGCAAACGCCCGACGGCAGGCCCGGCGTCAGCGTGCTGCTGTTCACGGTGCGCGAGAAAGACATCAGAAAACGCCTGATGGAGCGCATCGGGCAGTGCGTGATGACCTGCCCGACGACCGCCTGTTTCAACGGCCTTGAATCGGAACAGACCGTCTCCGTCGGCGGCGCGCTGCGCTATTTCGGCGACGGCCACCAGGTCTCGAAGGTGCTGAACGGGCGGCGCCTGTGGCGCATTCCGGTGCTCGACGGCGAATTCCTCGTGGACGACCTGTTCGGCGTGCGCGAAACCGTCGGCGGCGGCAACCTCTTCATCATGGGCGCCTCGGCGGCGGCGACGCTGCGCGCGGCGCTGGCGGCGTGCGATGCGATGGCCGAAGTCGGCGATGTGTTTCTGCCGTTTCCCGGCGGCACCCGCTCGGGCAGCAAGATCGGCTCAAAATACAAGGGGCTGGTGGCCTCGACCAACGACGCCTACTGCCCGAGTCTGCGCGGCGCCGGCGTTGAGACGCAACTGCCGGAGAGCATCAACGCCGTCTATGAAATCGTCATCAACGGGCTGACCGAGGCGGCGGTGCGCGAGGCGATGCGCGTCGGCATGGTGGCGGCGGCGGAGAAAGGCGCGCTGATCATCTCGGCGGGAAACTACGGCGGCAATCTGGGCCGCTACAAACTGGACCTCGAGGACATCCTCGGCGGCGCGGGCGAAGATGGCGCTTGAACTGACGCTGCACACGCAGCCCGAAGTGCCGCTGGAGGCGGAATGCATCACGCCGCACCGCGTCGCCGGGCTGGCGGCGGACAAGGTCGAGCGCCTTGACGCGATGCACGGCAACCGCCGCGTCAAATTAGGCGACTTTTTCAGCGCCGCGGGCAAGGGCGCGGATGACATCGTGGTGGGCGGCGACTTGTCGCTGGTCAAACTAATCGGCGCGCAGATGGCGCAGGGCAGCATTGTCGTTGAAGGCGCCGTCGGCATGCATGTCGGCTGGGGCATGAGCGGCGGCGTCATCACCGTGCGCGGCGACGCCCACGACTGGGTCGGACCGGAAATGAGCGGCGGGCGCATCATCGTGCACGGCGACGCCGGGCACATGGTCGGCAGCGCCTACCGCGGCCAGGCCGCCGGCATCCGCGGCGGCGAAATCCTCGTCCACGGCAGCGTCCGCAACGAGGCCGGCGGCGCGATGCGGCGCGGCCTGATTGCGGTCGGCGGCGACGCCGGCGACTTCACCGGCGTCAACATGATTGCCGGCACCATCGTCGTGCTGGGCAGCCTCGGCATCCGTTCCGGCGCCGGCATGAAGCGCGGCAGCATCGTCTCGATGAACCCGGCGCCGCTGCTGCCGACCTACGAATACGCATGCAGTTACCGCCCGCTGTTCCTGAAACTCTGCCTTGAACACCTGCGCGGCCTCGGCTTTGCCGTCGAGGAGCGCCACATCAACGGGCGCTGGCGGCGCTGGAGCGGCGACAGCCTGGAACTGAACCGGGGCGAAATTTTGTTGTTCCACCGTTAGACTGCTACAATTCACCGCTTATTTTTCTACGGAGGACAACGCCATGACCACCATTGTTACCGACAACTGCAAGGGCTGCCGCTTCACCGACTGCGTGTCGGTCTGCCCCGTCGCCTGCTTTCACTTCGACGACGACATGCTCTACATTGACCCCGATGTCTGCATTGATTGCAGCGCCTGCATACCGGAATGCCCGGTCGAGGCGATTTACGAGGAAGACGACCTGCCCGAAGACAAGAAGGAGTGGATCGCCATCAACGCCGAGCGCGCCCCCGGCCTGCCGGTGATTGAGGAGAAGATGGATCCGCTGCCGGGCGCGGAGGAGCGCAAGCAGGACCTCGGCTTCTGACGCGCCGCCGTGGCTGAACCCGAAACCGCAAAAAACCCGCTGCAAGTGGCGGTCGTCGGCGCCGGCCCGAGCGGCTTCTACGCGACCGAGGCGCTGATCAAGTCGGGCCGCGCCGTGCGCATTGACATGATCGAGCGCCTGCCGGCGCCGTTCGGGCTGGTGCGAAACGGCGTCGCCCCCGACCACCCGAAGTTGAAGCAGGCCATCGGCGTCTATCAGAAGATCGCGCAAAACCCGGAATTCAACTTCATCGGCAATGTCACCGTCGGGCGCGATGTGACGGCGGCGGAACTGCGCGGCACGCACGACGCCGTGATTTACACCTGCGGCTCGGAGACCGACAGAAAACTCGGCGTTGCCGGCGAGGACCTGCCCGGCAGCCACACCGCGACCGAACTGGTCGGGTGGTACAACGGCCACCCCGACTACCGCGACCGCTCGTTTGATTTCTCGCACGAGACCGCCGTCATCATCGGCCAGGGCAATGTCGCCGCCGACGCCGCGCGCATCCTGGCCAAGTCGCCGGACGAGTTGAAAAACACCGACATCGCCGCGCACGCGCTTGAGGCGCTGGCCGAAAGCCGCATCCGCGAGATTCATGTCGTCGGGCGGCGCGGGCCGGCGCAGGCCAAATTCACATCCAAGGAACTGCGCGAATTCCTGTCCATCGGCAACTGCGACGCCGTCGTGGATGCCGCCGAACTCGAACTCAACCCGCAAAGCGAGCGCGAAATCGCCGACAAGGCCGGCGCCATGGGCAAAAAGAACCTGGAACTGTTCCGGCAGATGACCGCCGGCGGCGGCAAGCCGCGCGTGTGCCGCTTCACCTTCCTGAAAAGCCCGCTGCATCTGGAGGGCGCGGCGCGGCTTGAGCGCGTCGTGTTCGCCGAAAACAGCCTGTCAGGCGATGCGTTTGAACAGGCCGCGCGCCCGACGGGCGAGACCTTCGCGCTGGAATGCGGGCTGCTGTTTCGCAGCATCGGCTACCGCGGCGTCGCGATAGAGGGCGTGCCCTTTGATGAAAAGCGCGGCGTGTTTCCGAACGACGCCGGCAGGATGATTGAAAACGCCGGAAGCGCTGAAAAGGGCGGCGTGGTGCGCGGCGTCTATACCGCCGGCTGGATCAAGCGCGGCCCTTCCGGCATCATCGGCACCAACCGCGCGTGCGCGGTCGAAACCGTCGGCGCGCTGCTGGACGATTGGCCGGATTTGCGGGCGCCGGACGCCGCACCGAAGCCGGGCGCGGCAAAACTCTACGAGATGCTCGACGGGCGCGGCGTGCGCCACATCAACTACGCCCAGTGGCAGGCGATAGACGCCGCTGAAATCAAGCGCGGCGAACCGAAGCAGAAGCCGCGCGAAAAGTTCACGCGCGTTGAGGAAATGCTGGCCGCCGCCGGCGCCTGAAACCGGCGGCGGTATGGTAGCGCCGCGCCAGGCTTTTCATCTCGCGGATGATTTCGCGGTGGCCCTTCACGGGCGGGATCGCTCAAACGACACGGTGCTGATGGCGCAGCCGCCGCTGGCGTACATCGAGCACGCGCCGCCGGCGATGCCGCCCAGGCCCTGGTCGTTCAGGCGGACGGCGCCGGCGTCCTTCGGAAACACGATGTGCATCGTGCTTTCATCATCCACATGCAGGCGCACCGAGGCGCTCTGCGGCGCCTGCGCCACATCCGGCAGCACCTTGTCAAAGCCTTCGCGCTGAAGAACGGCGAGCGGATCGCTGTCCATCTCGGCCTTGAAACCGGCGTCGGAATGATACCGGCGCACCAGTTGCTGCACATGGTCTATCAGGTTGCGTACTGCCGTCATTTCAGTCTCTTCCATCGGGCCAAGCCGGTTTACGGCCTTGGCCTCGGTTTGACCGACGGCCAGCTCCAATCCAGGCGGTAACTGGTGCTGACGCGCCAGGCGCCGGCGTTGGGCGAACTGCCGGAGTAGCCGCCGCCGTAGTCGCCGCCGGAAATCTGCGCCAGCGCCTCGTCATCCGCCGGTTGCAGGCACGAGACGGGCGGAAGCACGACATGCATCGTGTTCTCGTCGTCAATGTGAAGGCGCACCGAGGCGCCCGCCGGAATCAGCGCCGTGTCCGGCAGCGTGTCGCCGAAACCCTCGCGCTTCAGCACGCCAATCGGGTCGCCGTCCATCTCGGCCTTGAAACCGGCGTCGGCATGATACCGGCGAACCAGTGCGTGCACATTGTCCCTCCATTCTCTTACTGCTGTCATTTCAACCTCCTCCGAAGTATCTGTTAAGGAACGCGCGACTCGCGGGACTCATCTGGTCCATCTGCGAGTGGCTCAAAGTGTAAGGCTGCGCGCGGTCGTTTGCGTTGTGCGAATAGTAGCCGTGGCCGCTTTGGTAGTATTGGCAAGACCCTCCGGCCATCGCCTCCAGTTCCTCGTCGTCCGCGGCCTCGAAACGCACCATCGGCGGAAACACGACATGCATCGTCTTTTCATCGTCGAGATGAAGACTCACCGAAGCGCCTTCCGGCAGCAGGCCGCCGCAGCCTTCGCTGCGAAACGCAGCGACGGGGTCGGCGTCCACTTTCGCCCGGAACTCGCTGTCCGAGCGGTAGCGGCGCGCCAGACCCTTCAATTTCTCAATGACTTCATTGGAAACTTCCATTGGTTTTAACCCTCCGGTTTCGGCTCATCCTGCCGGCAATTACGCCGTCGAGCAGGTGGAGTTGCCTCTGCACCCCTGCGGGTACCAGTGGCTGGGGGGACGGTACGAGTGCTGGGAATGCCGTCCGCAGATGCCACCGGCCACCTCGTCCAGCGCCTCGTCGCCCATCGCGCCCTTGAAAACACTCGGAGCGGGCGGAAACACGACATGCAGGGTTTTGGCGTCGTTCAGGTGAAGATTCACCTCAAAGCCTTTCGGCACAATGCCGGCGCAGCCTTCGCTGCGAAGCGCGGCGGCGGGGTCGGCGTCCACTTTGGCCCTGAACGCGCTGTCCGAACGGTAGCGCTTCGCAAGGCTTTTGATGCCCTTGTTGATCTCATTGTGATCATAGGTGGTTTTCATGGTTTTCACTCCTTATGTTTGGATTTTGGGTTCATTCCCTCTGGTTTGGCAAATGCCTGATTCTGTCTCCGGTTTTGGCCTGGTTCACAAACGACGGGCTTACCCCATGCAACTGCCGGGGCCGCCGATTTTCGGGCCGCCTGCCGGAACGGGTCCGTTTCCGCCTTTTCGGGCGTAGTAATCCGGCCCGTATTCTATATAGCCTCCCCATCTGCCGCCGGCAACCGTGTTCAAATCCTCGTCACTCGTGGACTTTATCGCGCCCGGAAACACGATGTGCATCGTCTTTTCATCGTTGAGATGAAGCTTCACCGAATAGCCTTCCGGCGCCAAATCGCCGCAGCCTTCGCTGCGAAGCGCGGCGGCGGGGTCGGCGTCCACTTTGGCCTTGAACGCGCTGTCCGAACGGTAGCGCTTCGCAAGGCTTTTGATGCTTTTGTTGATTTCATTGTAATCACAGGTGGTTTTCATGGTTTTCACTCCTTATGTCTGGGTTGCGTGTTTTGGCCTGGTTCACCCTGCGGCAACTACGCCGTCGAGCAGGTGGAGTTGCCTCTGCATCCTTGCGGGTACCAGTGGCTGGGGGGACGGTACGAGTAGCGGTCATGGCGTCCGCAGATGCCTCCGGCAACCTCGTTCAGCGCCTCGTCTTTTGCAAACCGCATGCCCGAAGCGGGCGGAAACACGACATGCAGCGTCTTTGCATCGTTGAGGTGAAGATTCACCGAAACGCCTTCCGGCACGATGGCGGCGCAGCCTTCGCTGCGAAGCGCGGCGGCGGGGTCGGCGTCCACTTTGGCCTTGAACGCGCTGTCCGAACGGTAGCGCTTCGCAAGGCTTTTGATGCTTTTGTTAATCTGGTTGTGGTCGTACATGGTCTTCACTCCATCATGTTGTATGCGCCCGTCCGCCACCGGCGGACAGCGCGGGTTCTTTTCCCCCCGCCCCAAAGGGGGAGCTGTCCCAGTGCAAAGATACCAGATTTCAGCCGGGGTGGCCGTTCAGATACCTTTGGCACCCTCTCATCTGGCGAGATTTTCGGCCTCGCGCAGAATCAGGCGTTTGCGGGCGGAAACGGCCCTGCGAAGGGCTTTCAGGCGCTTTGCGGACGCCACCTGGCGCCAAATCTGGCGCTGCCCGGCGCCGGAGAAGGCGCCGCCGCCGAGCGCCTTGCCGCCAGCCGCCGAGGCGCCGAAATCGGCCAGTTCCGCGAGGTCGCGGGCGCTGAGGCCCTGGCGGCGGTAAAGCGCGACAACCCGGTTTTTCAGCGCCGGCCAGCGAAAGTGCTCGGCAACCCACCGCCGGCAGACATCGCGGTACAGGTCCGGGTGGCCGGCGCCGCCCAAAACGCGGTTTTGCACATAATCAAGCGCGTAGCGGTTGAACGCCGCCTCCATGTCCAGCGCGATGAAGAGTTGCCGCGCGGCGGCTTCGTAGTCGCCGCCGGCGGTGCTGCGGGTGTGGCGGGCGCTGTCCGCAGCGGCGTTGCTGTCGGCGTGGCGCTGTGCGTCATCGGCGCCGTGACGCCGTGTGTCGCTGTCGGCGTGGCGGCGCGCGCCATTGTCGGCGTACGACGGCTGGCGGCCTGCGCGGTCGCCGCCGGGCGGCATGAATTCAACGCCGACCAACTCAACCTCGATGGCGTCGCCGTCGTCCTCTTCATGCGGCGGCGCCACGCTGGCGCGCGCGGCCAGGCCGGCGTCGGCCAGCGCCTGCGCCGTGTTGGCCGCGAGCAGTTGCCGCGTCATCGCGCGCAGCGCGCGGCGCGCCGGCGGCGGCAGTTTGTTCAGCCCGGCGCTCCAGAATTTGCGCTCCACCGTCGTGTGCGCGGCGACCCTGGCCTGCGCCTTTATCTCCAGCGTGCGCGTATCCACCGCGAGCACCCTGAAAAAGGCGTAGAGATAACTGCGGTCGAGGATGAAGTCGTGCCGGTACAGCCCGTAGCCGCCGAGTTCGGTGGAAGACTCCTCAATGGGGTCGGTGACGCGGTCGGCGAGCACCAGTATCAGCGTGTCGGCGCCGTGCCTTGAACGCAGCGCGCGGACGGCGCCGCGGATTTTTTTCAGGTCGTAGTTGCTGTCATCAAACAGGCGGAATTCGTCGGTGTACACCTGCATCCACGCCTTGCGGTCGGGGCGGAAATCCACCGGGCGCAGGCGGCCCTCGCGGCGGATAACCGCGGTGACGACATCGCGGACATGGTCGTCAAGACGCCACGGCGCGACCCGCGTCCGGTGGCGTTTCTTCGACATCGCCGTCGAGCCGAGATAAATGGACGGGAAAACATCCCCCAGCAGCGAAACCACGGCAACCCGCGCCGCGCCGCGCTCGGCGGCGGGCGCCGCCGACACCGCCAGCGCCGCGGCCAGCACCGCAACGGCGGCGCGTCTGAAAAAGCGCCTGGTCAAGGTGGTCATGGCGGCCATCATACCAGCATAAAAGAACGGCGGGCGGCGCCTTGAAACGGACGGCGGGAAACCGGGCGGCGGGCCATCATACCAGCACAAAAAAACGGCAGGCGGCGCCCTTTGCAGCGGGGCCGGCCTGCCGTTTCCGCGGGTGCGGGTTCAGCAGTGCGGCGGCGGCAAAACGCTGCGCGAATGCCGCCGCACGCACGGCTTTGCCGTCGGTGCGGGGTCAGAAGTACAGTTGCAACTGGCCAAGAACGGCGTCAAAGCGGTTGTCGCTGCCGCCGGCCTCGCCGACATAGTCTTCCTCGTCACCGCCGACGCTGACATAGTTCAACTGAAGGCGGCCCGTGCGCTCGGTGGGGCCGAGGAAGAAGTTCAGGCCCGCCTCAAAACGGTCGAGGTCCTGGTCGTGGTTCGGAACGCCGTCGCAGTTGTCGCATTCCGCGTCCTGGTAGCGCACCACGCCCTCGACGATGTCGTTGAAGCGGTAGGCGGCCATCACATACCACGATTGCTCGTCGTATTCGTCCCTGCCGTCCACATTCTCGCCGTCAATATACTCGGCGCGCAGGTGAATCGGCCCGTTCTTGTAGATCATGCCGACATCCCAGACTTCGTAGTCTTCGCTGTCGAGCACCTGAGCCGCCGCCGTGCAGCCGACCTGCGACGGCTGAAAACCGGTGGTCATGTCGTCGGCATCCGCGCAGGTCTCTCCAGCCAGCCCTCCGGCACTTTCAATCTCGCCGTAAGACCCCTGCAGATGAAACATCTTGCCGTGGTCGTACATCACGCGAAAGGCGTAGCTGTGGTCCTCGCCTTTCTGATTCCGGTCAATCATGCCCGCCGGCGAACGGTCGGCGCTGTTGAAGACGCCGATGTCATAGCCGAAACCGCCGGTTTCCTTGCTGCCGCCGATGTGGCGCCCGCTCATCATCGCGCCGATGGTGCGGTCGAGCACCAGGCGGCTCGCCATTGTCCGCTTGACCAACGGCAGTCTGGTGCCGCTGATGTTGAAGCCCATGCCAATTGGCGTCTTGTACTGGCCGACCTTGATTTGCGCGGCATCGCTGAATTTGTAGCGAATAAACGCATCGCGTATCTTGCGGTCGAGCGAAGTCCTGCCGCTGGTGTCGGAACGGTTTGTGTTGCCGTCGAAATGCAGGGCGCCGTCCCATGCGCCCCACTTCGCCTTGGTGCCGAAACGAACGCGGTCGGTGTCAAACTCAAGGTTGTCGCGCGAACTGTTCGGTCTGTCGTACTGCTCAAAGCCGAGTTGGGCGAAGCCGAAAATATCAAGCGTCGGCCCGTCCTTGACCTTGAACTTGGCGGCGGACGCCGTCATCGGTGCAACCGACAGGCACAGCGGCAAAAACACCGCCGCGGCAAGCCGGGTTCTGGAAATCAACATCATCAGTTCTCCTTTCTAATGGTTTGCAAGTAAATAATGGACGGTTCACGGGGCGGGCGGCCCGCCTGTGGCATTGAAACACCGGCCACGATGCCGCCATTATGCCAGAATTGTGGCAATGCGGCCACCGCCGGGCCTGCCCCGCAATCCGCTCAACCCCTAATTCAGGATATCCACCTCAATGCCCCGCGCCTTGAAGCGCGCCGTGCGCTCGCGCAGAAACGCCTGAAAGTCCGGCTGCGCGGCGTGCGCGCCGAGGGCGACATATTCCATCGCCGACTGGATATGAAACGATTTCACATAGCCCTCCAGCCGGAACGCCTCGTTCGCGCCGGTGTCGAAAAACAGCAGTGTCGGCACATAACGGATGTTCAGCGACTCCAGCCACGCCGGCACCTCGAGCGTGGCGCCTTCGGGCGTCACCACCTCGCCGCCGCCGCGAATATCCACCTGGGCGGTGCGGAAAAGGCGCAGCAATTCGGCGCTCTCCTCGCGGCGCAGGATGTCGCCGTGCAGTTCGTCGCAGGTCAGGCACTGTTTCTGCTCAAACAGCACCAGCAGCGGCTTGCCGCTGTCGTCAATCAGTCGCCGCACATCAAAGGGCGGCTTTGCGGCGCCTTCCAGGCTGTGCAGCACGCCGCTCGCCTCGCGCGCCGGGCGCTGTTTCAGGTAGTCTATGTACTTCATCTCGTAGTACTGCTTTTCGGCGACATATTGCAGCACATCGAAAAACTTGCCGGGCGGGTAATAGCCGTTCATCCGGAAGGCGATGTTGCCCTTCATGTCGAAGAAGATCATCGTCGGCGTCGCCTGCACCCGGTGGCGCTTCAGAAACGCCTTCTCGCTGATGACGGCGCCGTCCAGGCCGGTGACCTCGCGCGAGCCGAACATGTCCAGCGCGACCAGGTCGAAATGGCGCTGCGTGTAGTCGGCAATCTCAAACTGGCCGAAGTTGTCCTCAATCAGTTTCTTGCAGTACGGGCAGCCGTCCTGGTAGAAATACAGCACATAGTGCTTGCCGGCGTCGCGCGCCTCGGCGATGTCTTCGGCGATGTCGAGAAACGACACCTTGAACCACGCCGGATGCTCGATGTGCCCCGGGTTCTCCATGCCGCCGCCGCGGTTGGCGTCGTCGGCGGCCAGCGCGGGCGCAGCGGCCCACGCCAGGCACAGGCACAAGACAACCGCGTTGCGAAACGCCATTACTCGCCGAACTCCAGTTCCTCGGCGACCGCCTCAACGCCGGCCTGCGCGCAGACCTCGTCGTCTTCGCTGGTCGCGCCCGACACGCCGATGCCGCCGTAGAAATAACCGCCGACCGAAATCGGCACGCCGCCGCGCATCGTCGTCATGCGCCGCATGAAATTGAGTTGTTCAATATCGGCGACGCTGTGCGTCGGCACGCGCGCGACCGCCGCCGTGTAGGCCTTTTTGCGGCTGATGGTGATGGTGTGCGGGCCGGCCAGCGGGTGGCGCGCGAAATGCGACAGATGGCCCTCGCGCGACACCACGGCGACGGCCACCTGCCAGCCTTTTTCAGTGCACGCGGCCAGCGCCTGGTTGGCCGCGCGCGCCGACAGTTCCGCCGACAGCATGCGCGTTTCCAGGTACGGCCTTGCCTTGTCGTCCGCCGCGAACGCGGCGCCGCACAACAGCGCGAACACCGCGGCAGCGGCGGGCAAGCGCCCTGTCGTCATGGCGCTTGTCCGGCGACAGAGCGCCGCGAATACCGCGACGGCGGCGGACAGATGCCGCGCCGTCCGGCGTTGGTCAGTTGGATGATTCCTCATTGCAGCCTCCCGGCGAACATTCAGGCTCCGGCGCCCTGGTTGCCCGCCACATTCAGTAATTTCGGGCGGCGTCCGGACGGCGCCACCGTCTTGCGGTCGCGCAAATACGCCGCCACCACATCCCACACCGGCTCGCCGGCGGAGCGCGAGCGAACCGTCGCCCAGCCCGCCACCTTGTAGCGTTTGCCCGGATCAATCAGCGCGCCGTCGTCCAGGCGCATGCCGGAAATGCGCCGCCCGGCGCCGGCCAGCGGGTCGCAGGTGTAGTGCAGTCCGCCGGCGCGCACCATGTCGCCGCCCTGCTGCCGGTACGGGTCCGGGTTGAACAGATTGTCGCACACATCCTCAAACACGAGTTTCAACTGCTCGCCGGTCATCTCGGTTACATAAGTCTCCGGATAGGTCATGCAGGTCTGGTCGAGCACATTCTCCATGCGAATCATCTCGCCCGGCAGGATGCTCGTTCCCCACCGGAACCCCGGCGACAGCGCAATCTGCGCGTCCAGCCTTTCGCGCAGCGCGTCGCAAATCAGGCGGTCGAAGGTGCCCTCAAAATTGTCGCGCCGGTAAAGCAGCGTCTCGCTGCGCGCGAGCGGCTCGTCCAGGCGCTTGCGGTACGGCTTTCTGACTTCGGCGATGTAGTCGCTCATCGCCGCGTCCGCCTTGATCAGGTTGGAGAACACCGGCAGCAGGCGGTAGCGGTAGCCGGCCACGCGGCGGCGGCGGATGTCCAGGTCCATCACGCCGAGGAACTTGCCGTTGCAGCCGGCGTTGGTCACCAGCGTCATGCCGCCGGCGTTGGAGACTTCAATGGCGCCGGGCACGCCGTCGTGCGTGTGGCCGCCGAGTATCGCGTCAAGGCCGGCGACCCGCGCCGCCAGTTTCAGGTCCACATCCATGCCGTTGTGCGACAGCAGCACGACGGCGTCGGGTTTTTCCTTGTCGCGCACGCGCCGCACCAGTTTTTGCAGCGCCGCCTCGCGGATGCCGAAAGTCCAGTACGGAATAAAGCGCGACGGGTTTGCTATCGGCGTGTACGGAAACGCCTGGCCGATGACGGCGACGCGGGCATCGCCGGCGCGCTTGACCGTGTAGGGTTTGAAAACATGGCCGCCGGCGGCGTCGTGGGCGGGCTGGTCTTCAAACAGGCCCTCTTCGGTCAGGCTGACATTGTGGGCGATGAAATCGCCGTTGAAGCGCCCGATGTTGTCGAGCACCTCGCGGTCGTGGTAGGTGAATTCCCAGTGGCCGGTCATCACATCAACGCCGAGCAGGTTGGCGGCGCCGATCATGTCGCGGCCCCGCGTCCAGTAGGCGGTGCCCGAACCCTGCCAGGTGTCGCCGCCGTCAAGCAGCAGACTGGCGCCGCCGGCGTCGGCGCGCAGGCGCTTGACCAGCGTCGCCAGGTGGGCGAAGCCGCCGACCTTGCCGTATTTGCGCGCGGCGCGCTCGAAGTCAAGGTGGGTCAGCGCGTGGGCGAAGCGCGCGTCGGTGATGTCAAAACGGCGCAGCAGATTGCCGCCGACCAGGTGCGGCGCGCGGTTGGCGGCGCCGCCGACGCCGAGATTGACGCCCGGCTCGCGAAACCACGACGGCAGCAGTTGCGCGTGGCAGTCGGTGAAATGCAGCAGCCGCAGGTTGCCGTAGCGGGAAAGGCCGGCGGCGTCCGCCGACAGCGCCGGCGCGCGCCCGACGACGCCGGCGATGACGCCGTTTCCGAGTACCGTCAGGAACTGGCGCCGGGAAAGATGCAAAGCCCCCTCCGCTACTTCAAGTAGGAAGGAACCTGCACGTTGCCTTTCTGTGAACTCGCCTGGCGGTAGCCCAACTCGCCTTCTTCCTTCGCCTTGCGCGCCAGTTTCATCGCGTCGCCGAGTTTGCCGGCGTCGGCGGCGGCCTTGGCCTGCTTCAGGAATTTGGCGGTGTCGCGCCATTCGCCGCCGATGGAGTCGGCCTTCTGCCGCGCCTTCTCGGCCTCGCCGTGCAGGCGGTCAAACGCCGCCCGGTCGCCCTTGCCGGCGCCCGTCAACACCACCACCGAAAACAGCGCCACCCCCACAAGAAGGCTCGCCGTGAGCCGCCGCGACCAGGCGGCGGCGGGCTGCCGCTCTGTGAGCCGCCGCGATTGAGCGGCGTCGGATTGTCTTGTCATGCCGAACCTCGCCTCACTTGCGCGCCGACGGGCCGTTCAGCGCCAGGCCGTTGCTCATGTGCGTATGGAAGTACTCGAGATTGCGGTACTGCTCGGACTCGCGCTTGAACGGCTTGGCGCGCACCTGCTTGTTGCACCCGGTGTAGCGGCGGTGCAAGGTGCCCGCGGTGCCCCACTTTGAGCGGTACACCGGCCACCCGGTGGTCTGGCCGACGGCGGTGCTGAGGATGTCGGTGCGCAGCGACATGCCCGAGTTCTTGAAATGGCAGTGCGCGCACGAGAAATTCAACTGGCCGCGCCGCGTGAAATAAAAATCCTTGCCCTTCTGATAGGCCGCGAGCGCGCGCGGGTCGTCTTTCGGCACCACGACATTGATCTTCTTGCCGCGGCTCTGGTAGGCGACATACGACAGCAAATCCACCAGCGGGCTGCCCTTGTATTTCATCTTCTTCTCGCCGTGCGTCTCGCGGCACTGGTTCAGCGCCAGCGACAGCGTGACGACCTGGCCCTGCTCCTTGTCCCAGCGCGGGAACTTGTGCTGCATCGCCGGCCCTTCGGGGAAGCAGTCGCGGTAACCCTTGCCGTTCGCAAACGGCGTGCCCCACAGTTTTTCGCCGCTGTCAACGAAAGGCCCGTACGGCGGGAATTCCTCGATGGCCTCCCAGTTCTGGCGCATCTGCTCGTTCAGCGCGTAGGCGCCGTCGGCAAACTGCATGAACGGGATGTCGGGGTATTTCTGCTTGAAGAAGCGCTGGTAGATTTCCAGGTCGCTTTGCGGGTCGGCGTGCAGCATCGCCGGCGCCAGCGCAAAACACGCCGCGCCGAGCACGCCCGCGAGTATTTTTCCGGTCATTTTTCGGCCTCTCGTCGTCATTTGATTTTCACCGTGGTGGTGTCGGATTCGCCGGTGTTGTCCACCCACGCGATTTCAAGGTCGTCGCCGGCGCCGGCGCCCTTGAAGCGGAACGACAAATACGGGTTCCTGGCGATGCCGGTGCCCCAGTGCGCCCGGAACACCACCTTGCCGCCGGCCTTGAACACCACTTCCTTGATGAAATGCGCCGGCACCAGTTTGCCGTCCGAGCCTTTGCGAAGGCCGGTCTCCATCGGGTGCGTAATCAGCGTCTTGACGACGGTGTAGCCGCCTTCCTGCTTGGTCCGCACTTTCAGTTTCTTTGCCATGATTGCCCCTCAGCCGCCGCAGCCGCCGATGGTCACCTTGACATTCTTGCTGGCGCTGTAGTATTTGCCGTCGGCCTTGACCAGCGCGATGACATCGGATGTCTTCAGCATCTTGATGCGGGTCGAGACTTCCGGCGAAGACGCGCCCTGCAATTCATAACTGGATGTCAGCGGCAGCGGGTTGTTGTCCACCAGAATCGCGATGGTCTGCACATTGTCCATGTCGGCGCTGACGCCGACCGGAACCACCGCGCCGTTCTCGGCGATTTCCGGCGCCTTGATGGCGATGCGCCCGTCCTCGCTGACGGCGGCGCCGCCGGTCAGACTGCTGATGGTGTCGGCGATTTTCTTCGACTCGAAGGCCTTCTGCGGCCACACCGCGGCCCACAGCGATTGCGGCAGCAGCGCCGCGGCTGCGGCGGCGAGGCCGCCGCGAATAATTTGTCTGCGTTTGAGATTCATGTCACACCTTCCTCACTTTGCTACAAAGTGTAAATGTATTCGGTTATTTTGGTGATTTCGTCTTCGGACAGGATTTTGTGCCTGCCGAAGGGCGGCATCATGGCCTCGGGGGCGAACTCCGTCACATCCCAGATGCGGGCGCGCAGGTCCTCCTTCTTCGGATAACGCGCCTTCATGCCGGCCAGCGCCGGCCCGATGTTGCCGGGCGACACCGCGCCGGCGATGTAGTGGCAGGCCAGGCAGTTGCCTTTCTTGCGGTCGAAGGTCAGCGCCTTGCCTTCCTCGACGGCGCCGTGGCCGTCGGCCAGCGATGCGGTCGCGGCCAGCAGCAGCGCCGCAAACGCCGCCGCAAGCAGTTGGCCGTTGGTGCCGCCTGTGGTTTGGCCCGTTGTCCGGCCCGTTGTTTGGCTCGTTGTCTGGCTCGTTGTTTTTCTCAGTATCAAGATTTGCCCCCCTGTCTATGAATTATGGGCTATGATGGCAGGATTGTGGTATAACTGCAAAGAGCCTGTCAAGGGGGGCGCAAGGGACGGGCAAAAAAAACGCCCGGCGGCCAAAACCGCCAGGCGTCCTGAAAAAAGCGGAAAACGGCCCCATTCAAGGCCGTTTCCCGCAGGCTACCGAGGAACTGCGTCGGGACAAACCAGCCCTCAGTAATCGTTAAACCCCGGGATTGCGCCTTGCCGCCGGCTTATCCGCCGCGGCCCCGGCCCCGGGGGCGCTCGCCTTCGTCCGGGTAACCCCTCCAGTAGTCGTCCCACTGCGAGGTGCCCCAGTAGCGCATCGGATCCACGGTGTAGTCCACCCCGGCGCCGCCGGAAATGCCGCTCATCGCGGTATCGTCCAGCGCGCCTTCGTCGTCTCCGCCGCGCTTGCTTCTGGCGGCGTCGGCGATGTCGGAAAGGCCGAAGTCGTAGCCATACTGCTTTGCGACTTCAATCACACCGCTGCCGTCTCCCGCATCCGCCAAAGCGGCGCGCAAATCGGCGTTGGTTTTGGCTTCCTCAAAGAAGTTGAGAACGGTTTCCTGCTTGCTCATCAGCCCCGTCCCCGTCCGCTGTATCGGTCGCCTTCGTCCGGGTAGCCCCTCCAGTAGTCGTCCCACCGCGAGGTTCCCCAGTAGCGCATCGGATCCACGGTGTAGTCCACCCCGGCGCCGCCGGCAATGCCGCTCATCGCGGTGTCGTCCACCGCGCCGTATTTTTCCTCTTTGGCTGCGGTGACATCGGCGCTGGTGAAGTCGTATCCGAATTTCTTCGCCACTTCAATGACATCGTCTTCGCTTCCCGTCTCCATCAGGGCCGCGCGCAGGTACGCGTTGGTCCTGGTTTCATCGAAAAACTTCGAAACTGCTTCATATTTGCTCATCGTGTACCTCCGTTTTTGGTTCGGTATTGAACGGTTGTCATTATAGCCACTTCCGCCGCGCCGGTGCGCTCAGAAACTTGTGGCAGTGCCGCAGGCCTTGTGGCAGCGCCGCAGGCGGCGGCGGGCGGCGGATAAAAAAACGCCCGGCGACAAGCGCCGGGCGTCTGGCACGGGAGGAGACGGCGCGGGGCCGCCTCCCGGTGCGGCGCTCCTCAGAGACCGCCGCCCGTCTTGCCCGTGGTCGGACGATGCCAGTACTGGTGGTACCGGTCCGTCCCCCAGTAGCGCAGCGGGTCCGCGGTGTAGTCTATCTCACCGCAGTCAACGATACCGCCGGCGACACCGCCCATGGCGGCGTCATCCACCGCGCCGTACTTCTGCGCCTTGGCGGCGGCGACATCCGAACGGGTAAAGTCATAACCGAACTTCTTCGCCACCTCAATCACATCATCTTCGTTTTTCGTCTTCGTCAAAGCCGCACGCAAACTTTCGTTCGTCTTTGTTTCCTCGAAAAACTTTGTCACTGCTTCATATTTGCTCATTGGAACCTCCTTTGCTTCAGGTTGTTGTCCTTGCAAACGACCGGCATGTTACTCTGTTTTGCCGGCCCTGTGCGCTCAGAAACCTCTGACAGCGCGCTCAGCCGCCGGGCCGTTTGACTTCAACGACGGTCACATTCGACGAGCCGGTGAAGTCTTCCTCGTAGGCGCCGCCGGCATAGCCGCGCCAGAAGCCCGCCCACTCGGGCGTGCCGATGCCCATGCCCAGCGGCAGGGCATCCACCGGACGGGCAAGCCCGCCGGAGACGCCGTGCGTCGAGGCGTCTTCAAGCGCCTCGAGGCTGCGGCTCCAGCCGGCCTGGATGTCGCCGACATCCAGTTCGTAGCCGTGCTGCTTCGCCACCTCGGCGACATCGCTTTCGCTGTTGGCCTTCGCCAGCGCCGCGCTCAGGTGCGCGTCGGTTCTGGCGTCCTCAAAGAACTTCACTGCTGCTTGCTGGTTACTCTTCATAGTCTCCTCCGAAGTCACCCCCGCCGTGGCCTGCGGAGTATCCGTTCCAGAAACTCCTCCAGCCGGCCGAGCCGACGCGCAAAGTCGGCAGCGGGTCTATGTCACTGACGCCGCCGGCGACTTGCGCCGCCGCGGTGTCGTCTATTGCCTCAGGGCTGCCGTTCCAGCACGCCTTGATGTCGGCGGCGCTCAGCTCGTAGCCGTGCCGCTTCGCCACCCCGGCGATGTCGCTTTCGCTGCCCGCTTCCGCCAGCGCCGCGCTCAAACGCGCATTGGCCCTGGCATCCTCAAAAAACTTGAGGACTGAACTGCGATGAACTCCGGCCACTGCCATCAACCTCCGCCATCGGGGTAGTTGGCCCAATAGCGCCGGTAATCCGGCGTGCCCCAATAGGCCATCGGATCCTTGGTGTAGTCAATCTGCGTTCCGCCGACGATGTCCTCGATCATCGCATCGTCCATCGCGTAGATTTCCACATCCATCGTTGCCAGGATGTCCTCGCCGGTGAAGTGGTAACCGAAACGCCTGGCCACTTCGGCGGCCTCGTCTTCGTTCCGGGTCTCTTTCAGGGCGACGAGAATCTGTTCGTCGTTCTTCGCGGCCTCGAAAAACCGGATAACTTCGGTTTGCTTGTCCATTTTTTTACCTCCTTGCGGTTGCATGAAATCGGGTAGTTTTCAGATAGTAGCAGACATTTCCGGCGGTATCCGTTCAGAAACATGTTGCAGTGCGGAAAAGCCCGCCACACAAGGCTTTCAGCCCGCTCACCGGGCCGGAAACCGCCGTTTTCGCGCCCCCGGCGCCGTCACAGGCCGAAGGGCCTGACATAGCGCAGATAAACGCCCCATTCCTCGACATCCACATCGTGGTCGGTGCGCGGGTCGCCGGCGGCGCCGGTGCCGGAGCCGCTCCATGAAAAGTCGTATTCGGTGCGCCGCACCTCAAGGCCGGCGCGCCCGGCGGCGATGTCCGACTCAACGCCGACGCCGACGCTCCACGGCTGCACATCCTTGCCGTAGCGGGAAACGCCGACCACCTCGGGGGTGCCCGGCGGCGGCGGGCGGTTGTCAAAGCCCGCCTGCGCCGTCAGGTCGAGCCAGCCGACGCCGGCCAGCAGGTAGAGGGCGGTGTTGGTTCCGTAGGACACGCCGACGGCATCGGCGCGGATTCCGAAGCGGGCCGTCAGCGACGCGCTGCGGTTTTTCTCCAGCGTCCAGTCGCCCGGAAAGACATTGTTGGTGGCGCGGCTGGTGCCGGTGCCCGCCAGACGGCCGCTGACGCGCGTGTTGGAATAAACGCCGGCATCCACCTCGCCGTCCACAAAGCAGAACGAATCAAACCAGTGGCGGTAGCCGAACAGCGCGCGGGCGGCGTGGAGGGCGTCGGTCTCGCTGTCGTCGTCGGCCTCGTAGGAGGGCGGGCTGTTCAGGCCGACGCCCTTCTCGTAGTCGGTGTCGGCGAATTCCGCGCCGATGGAAAAGCCGCCGTAAAAGCCGCCTGCGGGCCGCTCCTGCGCCGCCGCCGGGGCCAGCGCCGCGAGCAGCACCGCCGCCGACAGGCGCCGCAGCAGCGCTGTGGCGGCGCCAAAAAAGGGGGGAATGCCGTTGTTCATTGTTTGTTTCATCCTCCTCGTTGGTTTGAATGCGGTTTCAGTATAATACGGCCCCCTTTCCCACGACACAACTTTATGGAGCAACCAGATGGCGACTATCACCCTGCAGGGCAACCCGATTCACACCAGCGGCGACCTGCCCGCGGTCGGCGCGGACGCGCCCGATTTCAAACTGGCCAACAAGGACCTTCAGGACATGATGCTGAAAGACTTCGCGGGCAGAAAGAAACTGATCAGCATTGTGCCGAGCCTCGACACGCCGGTGTGCGCGACCTCCACCAGAAAATTCAACGAGGCGGCGGCGAAACTCGACAATGTCGCGGTCATCGTCGTCTCCGCCGACCTGCCCTTCGCGATGGACCGCTTCTGCAGCACCGAGGGGCTTGGCAACATCGTCGTGCTGTCCATGATGCGCTCGCGCGAGTTCGCGCGCGACTACGGCGTGCTGATTGAGGAAGGCCCGCTGGCCGGCATCACGGCGCGCGCGATTGTGCTGCTGGACGAGGAAAACAAGGTGCTGCACAACGAACTGGTCGGCGAAATCAGCGACGAGCCGGATTACGACGCGGCGCTGGCCGCGCTGCAACCGGCGTAGGCGGCCCGCACGCTAACGCGCGACGACGCCGGCGCGGCGCATAAAGAAATTCTTCAGCGGCGCAATGCGCCCGACACCGCTCAAACCGGCGCTGCGAACCGACACCAGCGCCGGCTGCGAACGCGAAAACAGCCATAGCAGCGCCTCCAGCCCGCCCTTCATCCATTGGTTGCGCGCCTTGACGGCGCGCTGGTAGCGGCGCAGCACCGGCCACGAGAAACCGCCGCCGCGGCTTTGCTCCAGCGCCGCGAACAGCGCGGCCAGGTCGGCGAAACCCAGATTGGCCCCCTGCCCGGCGAGCGGGTGGACGCTGTGCGCGGCGTCGCCGACCAGCGCAAAGCCCGGCTTTACATAGTCGTCCACGATGCCGCCGTGCAGCGGAAACGACGCGATGCCGGACAACAACTCAATCGCGCCGAGGCGTGCGCCGAACGCGCGCTCAAGTTGCGGCTCGAAAAAGGCGGCGCCGCTTTGCAGCAATTCCTGCGCGCGCTCGCGCGAACACGACCACACCACCGCGCAAACCCGCCCGGCCAGCGGCAGAAAAGCCACCACGCCGTCGTCCGAAAAACACTGCCAGCAGGTTGATTGGTGCGGCTGCGCGGTGCGCACGACCGCCGCAAGCGCCGTCTGCCGGTAATCGCGGCGCCGCCAGGCAACGCCCATCCAGTCGCGCACGCGCGAGTGAGCGCCGTCGGCGCCGATGACAAAGCCCGCCTCGCGTTCGCCGTCGCCGGTGAAGATGCGCCGCCGCCCGGTTTCCGGGTTGTTCTCGACCGCAAGCGGCGGCGCTTCCACGCGCTCGACCTGCGCCAGCGTGTCGAGGCGCGCAAACAGCGCCTGCACCAGCAGGCTGTGTTCAACAACAATGCCGAGATGCGAAACGCCGAACCCGGCGGCGCTGAAATGAATGTGGCCGCCGCCTTCGGCGTCCCACACTTCCAGCGCGCGAAAGCGGCAGTGGCGCGGCGGCGGCGCGCCGATGTCGTTGAGAAAAGCGCACGAGGCGGCGCTCAGGGCGTAGGTGCGCGGTTCATAGACATCGGCGGCGGCATTGTCCGGCGCACGCGGCGGGCGCGCGGCGAACAGCAGCACGCGGCGCCCGTCCAGCGCGAGGCGCGCGGCGCAGGCCAGACCGATGACGCCGCCGCCGACGACGGCGACCGGCGGTTGATGCTGCACGCCGCGCCGCATGTCACACCGGAAAGTCGCCGGCGAAGCGTTCGTCAGCCAGCGGTTCATCCGCCAGTGGTTCGCCCGCCAGCCGCGGCCACGGCGGCACCAGGCCCAGGCCGCGGCGTACGAGGCCGCGGCGTAGCGGCGGCAGCAAATCCAGCGCGGCGAGGCCCGCGCCGCGCGCGCATGCGGCGGGCTTGCCGGGCATCACGAACAACCGCGCAAGGGCGTCGGTGAAGCGCACGACACGCCGCACATCCGCGGTGCGGCGGCGGCGCCAGGCATTGAGCACGGCGGCGGCGCCGGGATCGCACGGGTCGCGCGGCGCGTCAAACACGCACTCGGACAAAAACGCGACATCGCGCAACGCCAGGTTGAAACCCTGCCCCGCCACCGGATGTACCCGGTGCGCGGCATCGCCCAGCAGCGCGACGCGCCCGCGCACCATGTCAAGCGAGCGGCTCAGCCCCAGCGGATAGACAAAGCGCGGCCCCGGGTTTTGCAGTTTGCCGAGACGCCAGCCCAGGTCGCGCTGCAAACGCGCGGTGAATTCATCGTCGGCCAGCGCGGCGACGGCGGCGGCGTCATCGCGGGCGTGCACCCACGCGACCACGCGCCGCCGGCCTCCGGCGGGCAGCACCGCCAGCGGGCCGTGCGCGGTGAAACGCTCAAAGGCGACATCGCCGTCGCCGTCGCCGCCGTCAATCGCGGCGACCACCGCCGACTGGCGGTAATCCGTCGTCCGGAAACGAAAGCCGAGGCGTTCGGAAAAACCCGACGCGCCGCCGTCGGCCAGCACCAGCAACTTCGCGCGCAGTTGTAACACGCCGCCTTCGCCGTCAACGCGGACGGTGACATCGTCGGAATGGCGCGCGACTTCCGCGGCGCGCGCGGGCGACAACAGCGACACCTGCGGCGACGCGCGCAGCAGGCGGTGCAGCGCCTGCGCCAGATCCGACGCGAGCACAACCTGCCCGAGCGCATCCAGCCCCTCTTCTTCGGCGCGAATGCGGGTTACGCCGAAAACGCCCTGCTCGGACACATGTATCCTGCGAACCGGCCAGGCGCGCCCGCGCAGCGCGTCCCACGCGCCGAGGTGCTGCAAGATGCGTTTGCTGACATCGGACAGCGCAATCGCGCGCAGCGGCCCACGACAGGCAAGCGTTGCGGGCGCCGCCAAATCGTGTGTCTCAATAACGGTGATGCGCGCGCCGCTGCCGCGCAGCGCCAGCGCCAGCGCCGACCCGGCCAGACCGGCGCCGAGGATTGCAATGTCGCAGTCGGCGTTCATTGCACCGGCGCAAAACCGGCCAGGCCAACGCCGGGGATTGCAATGTCGCAGCCGGCGTTCATTGCGCCATTGCCGCTTCAATGTCGGCGGCTTCTTTCGGCAGCGCCGCGGTCAGCACGCGCGGCGCGCGCGATGTAACCAGCACATCGTCTTCAATGCGGATGCCGGTGTTCCACCAGCGCCGCGGCACATCGCGCGCGGCGCGCACATACAGCCCCGGCTCAATCGTCAGCACCATGCCCGGCTCAAAACGGCGCGCGCGGCCATCCTTCATGTAGGCGCCGGCGTCGTGCACATTCATGCCGAGCCAGTGGCCGGTGCCGTGCATGTAAAACCGCGAATAGGCGCGCTTGCGTATCAGCGACGGCACGCGCCCGCGCAGCAGCCCCGCCGCGACCAGCCCGCGTGTCAGCGCGGCGACCGCGGCGGCGTGGACATCCTCCCAGGTGTGGCCCGGAACAACCGCGGCAATGGCCTTTTCCTGCGCCTCCAGCACAATCTCGTAGAGTTCGCGCTGCGCCGGGCGGAAACGCCCGTTGACCGGTATCGTGCGCGTCACATCGCCGGCGTACAGGCACACCTCGGCGCCGGCGTCAATCAGCAGCAGGTCGCCGTCTTTCAGCGCGGAGCGGTTGTCGGTGTAATGCAGCACGCAGGCGTTGGCGCCGCCGCCGACAATCGGCGGGTAGGCCGACGCCGCGCCGTGGCGGTGAAACTCGTGCAGCAACTCGGCGGCGATTTCATGTTCGTGCAAACCCGGGCGGCACACGCGCCACGCGCGCCGGTGCGCGGCCACCGAGATTTCGGCGGCGCGGCGCATCAGCCGCAATTCCGACGGCGACTTTTTGATGCGCATCTCGTGCAGCACCAGGCCCATGTCGGCCAGTTCGCGCGGCGCCGCCGCGCCGCGCGCGGCGCGGCGCGCCTGCGCGCACGCCGCCGCCAGTTCGGCCAGGTGGGCGGTGTCGTCCAGATCGCAGTACAGCCGGCGGCGTCCGCCGAGCAGGCGCGGCAGCCATTCGGCGAAGTCTGCAACCGGCAGCGCCAGATCGGCGCCGTGTTCGCGGGCGGCGGCGCGCACGCCGACGCGGCGCCCTTCCCACAATGTTCTCGTGTCGTCGTTCGGCGTGCAGAACAGAATGTAGTTTCCGTGTTCGCAGCCGGGCGCGAAGACCGCGACCATCGCGTCTTCGTTCAGGCCGGTGAGGTACGCAAAATCGCTGCTCTGGCGGTAGGGATAATCCACATCCCCGGCGTAAATCCGGCGCGGCGCGGCGCGCACGCACAGCAGCGAATCGCGCCCGATTTCGCGCAAAACGCGGCGCCGGCGTTTTGCAAATTCCTGCGGCGAATGACCGGTGTTTTTGTTTTTCATGCCCATATTCGTCCACCTGCGCGTTCATGATAACCGCTTCTGCGGTGTTCAATATTTCTTTTTATTTCATACATTTAGAGACGGCTCCGATGGCGCGTTTCGCGGTGTTTTGCGGCGCCGGAAAGCGTCCGCGAATTTCTTCGCTCAAGTGTAGCGGATTTGGCCGAAAATTTTCTTGTTTTTTTTACTTGACCAATGAAAAAAATATCATACTATTCAGCACATGAGTCAGTCGGAAACTCTTATTGAAGGACTTCATCCGATTGAAGAGCTGGAGCGGCAAATTGAAAAACTGCTCGGCAGCCACGGCCGTCTCGCCGAAGAGAACAGAGTCCTGCGCGATGAACAACACAATCTTCTTTCGGAAAACAAAATGCTGATTGAAAGAAACCAGCAAGTGACAAAGAAGTTTGAGTCGCTTGTCAAACGCCTCCGTGCAATCAACGGCCAACACCCCGCCCCCCAATGAACCGCAATCTCTCCAACATTGAAATCAATATTCTCGGAAGACACTACCTCGTGGCGTGCGAGCCGGAAGAAGAGCAGAACCTGCACGAGGCGGCCAACCATCTCAACCAGCTGTTTGCCGGCATGAAGCAGGCCGCCGCCACCGCCGACAATGAAAAGGTCTCGGTCATCACCGCGCTCAACCTGACCGACCAGTTGCTGAAAACGCGGCGCATGCTGCGCGAAAAAGTCACCCACCTGATTCACCTGGTTGAAACCGGCTGCGAGTCCTCCGGCGCCGGCAACCAGAAAGATTCTGAAAGTCTTGAGATAACTCTGTGATACTCGTTAGTCCCCTGGATGATCCTTTGCCGTACTTCTTGAAAAGACGGGTCAACGCCGTCGCCGGTGTGCATGCTCATTGCGATGAGAAGCCTGATGGCGGCGGAAGCGGCCTGTTCTCTGAACCCAATGGTTCAAAGGAGGACGGGGACGACGACTTCTACGGAGTTATCTCACTTTTCAACCGAATTCAGCCCGCCAGGCCCGCCGTGGCGCGGCATTCCGGCTCCATCGCCAACAACCATGACAGGAGGTACTGATGGCCATTAAAAGACGCACTAAAAAGCGACTTGTAAAGAGGAAGTCTGCGGCAAAACGCAGAACGACCAAACGGCGCACCACCAAGCGGGCGGCTCCCAAGAAGAGACGCACCGTCAAAAGGCGGCGCACCGTCAAAAGAAAGGCTGCCACCAAAAAGAAGCGCACCGTCAAAAAGAGGCGCACGGTCAAAAAGCGGCGCACCGTCAAGAAACGGCGCACCGTCAAGAAGCGGAGAACCGTCAAGAAACGGCGCACCGTCAAGAAACGGCGCACCGTCAAGAAACGGCGCACCGTCAAAAAGCGGCGCACCGTGAAGAAGCGGCGCACTGTCAAGAAACGGCGTACCGTCAAAAAGCGGAGAACCGTCAAGAAACGGCGCACCACCAAGAGAAGGTAAGCCAGACGGCGGGGGGGTTCTCCGGAAGCCCCCTTTCTTCGCAACAAACCCGGCAGCGTTTCGGCGCTGCCGGGTTTTTTTACGGGTGCATGCAGGGGGCGGGGCGGGGCGGCGGCGTTATTGCGCCCGTATTCGCTGTGTTCCCTTTCTGAGCCGGTCGGCCAGCAGCAGCAGCGGGAAAAGCGCGATGCCGCCGAGCGCGCCGTAGAGATGGGTCTGGGCGGCGACCGGCACGCCAATCAGTTCCGAAGTACCCGGCGTTCCGCCGTAGCGGCCTTCATACAGCAGTTTAAGCGTCACCAGCAGCAGCAGCAGCCAGCCGAGGCGGTCGCCCGCGCGCAGTTGTTTCAGCGCCATCAGCGCGAACAGGCCGTGCAGCGCGCCGGACAGGCCGCCGAAAACGCCGATTTCCGGCGAGAACCAGTACAAACCGGCGGACACCGCCAGGCAGCAGACGACGAGGCTGACTATCCAGTCGGCAACGCTCAGCCACGCGCGCCCCAGCAGGAAGATGAGTATCCAGGCGACCAGGTCGAGCAGCAGGTGGCGCAGGTTCAGGTGGGCGAAATTGCCCGTCAGCAAACGCCACCATTCGCCGGCCTCAATCAGGCCGCGGTTGTAGAGGGAAAAAGCCTGGAGTGTTTCCAGCGTGGTCACCGCCGCCGCCGCCGCAACGGCAACGGCCAGCAGTATTTCAGGAAGCAGGCTCCGCAGAAGCCCGCTGTCAGGCATTCACGCGCCGCCGCCGTGTGCGCAGCAGCGCCGCCGCAACAAAGAGCAATATCGCAAAGAGTCCGAACGGGCCGAAAGCGCCGCCACCGCCGCCGCCGCCGCCACCGCCGGCCACACCGCCCGCCCTGACGCCGATGGGATCGTCAATCACGCCGTTGATGCTGCCGTCGTTGTCATATTCGCCGCCGTCCCTGATTCTGACGACCAGGCAGGCGTCTCCCGCGCGCTTGGCGGAAGTCGCCGGCACCTCGTTGACAACCGGGCAGACGCCGTTTTGCAGCGGCATGAAGCCCCATTCAAAGTCGCCGCTGCGGGCGGCAACCGCCTGCCACGCATTGTCGGCGCTGAGGAATTTGTAGATGCCCACGCTCGTGTCATCGTGCAGGTCCTGCGGCAGCGGAATGATGACCACCGCGCGGCCCCCGGTGATGGCCGCCGTCGTGTCCGTCGCACTTCTGGGCGCGGTGTCGTAGTCCACGCCGCAAACGCCGAAGTTGTAAGCCGAGCGCAGCGCCTGCGGCGGGCGCGGCACGCCCACTGTCTCCAGTTCATCAACCGAGAACGACGCCGCCCAGTCGTCATAACTGTCAAACGGATTGTCCACCGTGGCGGCGTAGCGCAGCGTCAGGCCGCCGACGCACATTCTGTGCTGCGGCAGCCCGGTGCGAATGTGGTGCCACGACGCGCGGCCCGCGACTTCCCTGCCGCCGGCGGCCACCGCGACAGGCAGCGCGCCGTCGCCGACAAAGAGGTCGGCGCCGATGTTGTCCGGAATGCCGTCCGCATCGGTGTCGGAAGTGACGCCCGCCAGCACATTGCCGGGCGGCACCAGCGGCCAGGTAACCAGCAGCGACGATTCGGACGGCCCCGCGCCGGGAACCGTGATGCGCAGGCTGACCGAGGTTCTCGTCGCGGTTCTGGCGCCCGCAGGCACCGTGAACGACACGCTGACTTCGTCCGCGCCGGCGCTGAACGCGGCGGGCGTGATGGCGGTCAGCACCGGCGCGCCTGTCTCGTCGGCTGCCGTCGGCGCAGCGGTGGCGTCCCGCGCCTCCAGTGCAACCGTGAAGCTTCCCTCGGTCAGGCCAAGCCTTTCATTGCCGCTGCTGTCCGTCAGCGTCGGCTGCCCCAGCGACGGCGGCAGGAAATCATCGCCCAACCGGACAACCTGCGTCCGCGACGACAGGCCCAGTGAATAACTCGACGCCGCCAGCGCGCCGATGCCATCGCCAACGCGCCACAGCACATTGCCGCCGCCGCTCATCAGGCCGGTGATTGTGTAAGTCTGCGAGGTGCCGCTGATGTCGCTCTTCGCAACCACACCGGACAGGCCGGAGATGGTCAGCGCCGGGCTGGTAACCAGCGTCAGCGCATCCGCCGTCGGCGCGTCCAGCGCCGCGGCGACGGCGAGCGTGCTCGCGTTCGCATCGCTTGCCAGGAAGAACAGGCGCTCGTTCGCCATGTTCAGTTCGCGCACGCGGTGTATCGTTTGCGCCACCGTAACCGGGTAGCCATTCTCGTTGGTGGCGACCCACGCAATCCGGTGGTCCGCCGCCGCCGGGATGTTGCCGAAGTCCACCAGCGTGCAGGCGCCGCCCAGCAGTTGCTCGGTGGCGCAGTTGTCCGAATAATAAGCCAGCGTGCGCGTGCGCGCGCCGGTCGTTACCGACACGCCGAGGTGATCCAGAACGCCGTCGGCGCGGATGCCGGCGTAGGCGATGTGGGCGGTGCCCGCGCCTCGCGTCAGCGCCAGTTCAGGCAGGTTTTGCGCCCGCGGGTCGTTGTCGGCGGTCGCCCACGGGTTGGCGCCGATCTGCGCCTCGACCGAATCCGGCACGCCGTCGTTGTCCGAATCATGGGCCGCATCCAGCTGCAACATCTGCGGCCCCAGCGTCGCGACAACGCGATTCGGCACATCGTTCAAACCGCGCGCCGGCGCGTCGTCGTGAATGACCAGCCCCGACGACGGCGGCTGATAGGTCACATACACCGTTGTCATGGTAACCGCGCGGGCGAGTTGCAGTTCAACGGAGCCGTTCGATTCGTTGGTCTGCACCGCCCTCCTGTAAAGCGCCGCACTCACCGCAACCTCGTCGCCTTGCGGCGTCCGCAGGTTCACCGTGAAGCCCTGCAGCGACGACCCATCGGAACCGCCGGGAACCGAAATCGGCTCGTTGAAGGTCACCCACAGGCGGTCCTGGCCGCTGCCGTATCTTGCCTGGTCGCCGGCAAACTTCGGCGGCACCGTGTCGGAAACATCGGCGGACGCCGACAAACAGCCGCTGGCGGCGCCGTCTCTCCACGAGCAATCCTCCAGCGTCCGGCTCGCCGCATCAACCGCCTCCGAGGCATTCAGAAACGCGACATAACCGCGCACATTCATCATCGGGCGCTGGATTCCCTCGTAAGTAACCAGATACCTCGCTCCCGTCCTCGTGGTCTCAAACCCGACGGGCATCGCCGTGATGCGAACCGGCGAGGAAAGCCCGCTCTGCACGCTCGTGTCGCCTCCGGGCGCGGGCCGAATCCGCGTCGCCGCCCTGTCCGCGACCTGATACAGCACAAAGGCGGTGGCCGTGGTCGCAATGGTGACCGGCTCGGTGAATTCCGCCAGATAGCGGATGTTGAACAGGCCGTCGTCGCTGCCGGGATTGGTCTCTTCCGAGTAAACCACGCTGAAGCCCGTGACCTCCGGCGCGCCGGTTTCCGGCACCGTGATGGTGAACGGCGTCGGCATCGTCGTCGGGTTTTGGCGGATGGAATTGTCCACCACAAGCCCCGCCGGGATTGTGAATCTGAATTGCTCAACGCCGACCGCCGATTCATGCCCGTCCAGCGTGCCGCCCAGATTGGCGGTGAACTCCAGTCGGTTGCTCGACAGGGAAACACCGGTCAGCCGCGCGCTCTCAACCGTCGCGTAGTCGGCGTCCGGATTCTGCAACACGCCGTTCGCGTATTGTCCGAGACTGTTCTGCAGCGCCGTAACGCTTCCCGGCAGCAACGCCTCGTTGAATTCAACCGTGATGCTGATTTGCCCGGCGGTCGTGGTCGTGGTTGCCTGTGCCATGCGCACCACCGGCGGCACCCGGTCGTCCACCGATGTAATCGGGCTAAGGAACCGATCGCCGCCCAGCGACCTGCCGTCGTCATCCTGCACGGTGTTGGCGCTGTCCATCACCACGAGGATGTAACGCTCCGGGCTGCCCGAAGGGCCGGCATCCACATTGGTCTCCACGGTATAGGTTTCGGCGTAGGCGCCGCCCATGGTTGTAACCGAGCCACCGGCCGTCGTCGCGGTGAATCCGCGCCCGGACAGGCTGTATGCGGCGCTGGTAACCGACGGCAGTTCGCCCGTCACCCGGAGCAGCCCGAAATTGTCGGTGCCAACGCCGCGCACCGTCTCGGTAAAGACGACCGTCCAGGTCATGGTCGCGGTGCGGCTCGCACCGGCCACAATCACATCGCTGGATTGCCCGCTGACCCTCGCCACTTGCGGCGCCGCGTTTTCATTCAGCGTGAAGTCCACATTGCGGGTGGGGTTGGCGTTGCCGTGTTCGTCGCTGACGGCGCCCTGCCCAAGCGTCAGCCTGATTCCCTCGCCGCCATCCGGCGACAGGCCGTTCAGCGGCGCCGGCCCGGAAGTGACAACCGTCACAGTCAATGTGGCGGCGTCAATGGTGGCGCCGGACACGGAAACTCCGGTAATCCATTCACTCTGCGGGGCGGCAAGCGCGGCACTGATTCTGCCTTCATCCACCGCGCCAAGCGTTTCACTGAAAGGCACCATCAGGCGGGCCGTGGAATCGGGGTTGGCGATGGACTGTCCGGCCTGCACCAGCGGCCCGACGGTGTCGGCGGCGCGGTGTGCGGGGGCCGTGTGCGGCAATCCCGTCGGCGCCCTGCCGGCGCCGAGCCGTTCGACAATGCCCGGCGTGTCGTCAACCCTCAGCCGGTACCAGGTCGGGCCAACCTGCTGCGCCAAATCGCGCGCCACGACGGTGTAGGTGCGAAAGTCGCTGCCGCCCTCGGCAGTCGCCGAATTCACGGCGTTGGTCAGCACGGTGCCGGCGCTGCAAGCATCGGTGGCGGCGGCCACCATGCAAACCGAAAAACTGCCGGCGACCACGCCGCTCACCGGCTCCGAGAAACGCACGCGCCATTCGGCGTCGTACAGGTTGTCGGCGGCATCAAGCGTAATTGAGGTCGTGGTGGCCTCGGCGACGGTCGGCTGCGCCGCGTCCATCAGGGTGAACCTGTGGGCCACGCCGTCATAGCCGTCGCTGCCCCCTCCGGCAGGCAGGTCCACAATCCGGTCGTTCGGAAGGGTCACTTGCAGATAATCGGGCGCCGGAATCGTAACCGTGCCGTCAATGTTCACCGTCAGAATCACTTGCGCCCCGCTGACGGAGGCGGCGGTAATCGAGAAGTCGTTGATCGCCTGCTGCAAGACGCGAACCCGGTTCACACCGTTCAGGTCTGTCAAACCCTGGGTGTTTCTTGCCACGGCGACCAGGCCGGCAAAATCGCCCGGCGTGCCGGCAAATTGCACGCCTTCATTGAAGGTGTAGGTAATCTCGCCGTTGTCGTCCGACAAGACCGGCGCGCCCACCAGCACCGGCGGCGACAAATCTTGCAGCGTTGCGACGAAAGTGTCTTCCGCAGGCGCCCTTAGCCCCGCCGCAGGCACCGCCCTGAGGGTGCCGGGACCGGCAGCCGCGCTGATGTTGTTGCCATCGGCCAGCGACACCGTGTAATGCGCATCCTCGCCGACCGGTTCGGGGATGGTAACCGTCAGTGTGTAAGTGTCCTCGCTCCCGCTGACACTGCCCGGCGACAAAGTGCCAATGGCGGGCGAGCCTGCTTCCGTTGAAAAATCCGGGGGCCGGTTGCCTGAAGGCAGCCTGTAAATCCGGAAGTCGCCCACCGAATCGGCCCCGCTCACCGGCTCGGTGAAAACCACTCTCCAGCCGACCGCCGTCGGTGTGCCCCGAACTTGCGAGAAGGCAATTTGCTGCACACTTTCCAGGCGCGGCGCGGCGTTGTCGTTGAATACAAAGGTGTAGGAATTGGTGCTGCCGTCCGCCAGGGTGTTGTTGGCATTGTCATCAACGCTTGCGCGGTTGACGACAATG
>JAPPQC010000036.1 GCA_028817225.1 Gammaproteobacteria bacterium
CGGCGCGGACGGTCATTCTCTGCGGGATGTGCCAGTTGCGGGAAGTGAAGGTCAGCGTGGAGGGTGTGACGACGGCGTCGGCGTCAGAGAGCGGGGTGGCGACGCCTTCCAGCACAACGACCTCGCCGGACGAGGGGCGGACGGGTTCTCTTGTCAGTGACAGGTCAATGTAGCCGCTGGTTCCTTCGGCGATGGTGGTTTGTGATGAATGAATGCGAATGCCGGGTGTCGCGACGGAATAGAGGGCGTTTGCAATGTTCAGGGCGCCGCCGGAGGCGACGGTGTCTGTGACGACAAAGGCCGGGAAACCGGCGGCCATAAATTCCGCTAGCGTCTGCGTTGAAGAGGCAACAGTGTCTGAGAGGACAAAGGCCGGGAAACGGTCCACGGTGTCAAGCAGCGCACTGCGCACCTCGGCAATGGTCAAGTCCGGCTTGTAGGACCAAAGCAGGGCGGCGGCGGCGGAGACATGGGGGGCTGCATAGGAAGTTCCGCTAGGGTCCAAGATATTTCGATGTCCGAGGGGGTTTAAGAAAACTTGCCGAGGGCTGGTTGGTATTTTTTCAGCAGGTGCATACAAGTCGGCTATTACGCTGCCGTAGTTAGAAGCCTCCCAGCGAGTTCGAGTGGTTTTACTTTGCCCTGCGACAACAATAATGTTGTCAAGATTATCCGACCTGTCAATCTTATGGCAGCCTGGTTCGAGTTGCCTCGTTATTTGCCCTGTATTGTTGTAGTTTATACCGTCGTTTCCAGCCCCCTGAACAAACAAAATTCCCTCGTCTTTGAGTTCGCCAAGCCGGCGGTTTTCGTCTATATAATTGGGATTGAGACGGAGCAATTGAAGATTGCAACCTTCTATCTCTCCCGCACTGTAATTCATAACCCGGATATTAACGCGGAACTGACGCTTCATTTTTAGGATGTATTGGTAGGCTTGTATGCGGTTGCTTATGCTTAACAAAGGCATAATCCGGATATTCCAGGCGGCGCCCGCGATTCCATAGCCGTCGTTGCCGCGCGAGGCGAGAATGCTGGAAACCCATGTGCCGTGTTCTGGATCACCGCCATCTTCAAGATTTTTGCCGCTTGAGGTGCGGAAGTTGCAACCGTGGATGTCATCCGTGCAGCCATTGTTGTCGTCGTCCACGCCTTCCTCACCTTCCAGCTCCGCTTCGTTGACCCACAGGTTGGGGCGTAAATCCGGGTTATTGATGTAAAAGCCCCCGTCCAGCACCGCGACCACGACATTTTCGCTGCCGGTGGTATAAGCCCACGCTTCCGGAGCATCCACATCCACATCGTTGTTCGGGTCGTGAAGATTGGTTTGGTCTCCAAAATCCGGGTCGTCGGGCATGGCTCCGAAAAATTCCGCTTTTGATTGTTTGTATGCGTAATCCACCGACGGGTCTTGCTGAATAACCTCAAGCAGCCAATCCGTATCCCATGTGGCAGGTACTTTGGCGGCAGACATATCGAATTGGTCCAGGTAGGGTATGCGGACTTCCTCCATTTGGGAGAGTACCGCCATCGGCCCGTTCGCGGGTTCGGGCACACCGGACAAACGAGCCACCAGCAGCGTCTGGTGTTCGGCCTTTTCATCAAGCAGGTGTTCGGGAATGGTTTTGATGTTTTTCAGGATGGGGCGGAAGTCTTTTTGAATAGCGTTTGTACCGGGTGTTACAACCACATTGCGCGGCGGCGTGGAGAATTCAGCCAGCAGTATCATCATCAGGGCGGCGATAGCCCCCCCAATGTACCATCCGGTTTTCCTTGTTTTTTGCAAAAAAGTCATGCTGGCAAGGCACTTGCAACCGGCCAGAAATGCCGATTTTCTCAATGATTATCATATATCAATTTGTATCGCTTGACAGGAGTAGTTTTTGTGCCAATACTGGCCTGCCAACTTCTGATTAGGAGATTCATCATGAAATTGAATCTTGCGATGACAGCAAGATTTCTTTTTGTATCCGCGGCAATCCTGCCGCTTGCGGCGCCCCTGCATGGTGCGTCGCCGGGCTTTCCTTTTGCCGAAGACTTTCAATCCCAATCGCTGCTGGACAACACCGGGAACCGGAACGCTGCGCGGTGGACCAGCAACGGTGTAACACTTGGGCGTGCAAAGAACCGCCATGCAGTGGACCTCGGTTCCAGCCCGCGAAACGCCAAAATCGGCAATTCAGTAGCCACCATCGGCATCAAAGACATCGCGGCGCAGGACCTGGACGGCGACGGGAATCTTGATGTTCTGATTGCCAACAGCAACGGGATTTTCGCCCATTTTATTGACGGGACGGACGAGGCTGAGTTGGAGTCCATTCAACCCATCAGGATAACGGCAGTGGCGGTGCCGGTTAAAGCCATGGCCTTTGGTGATTTTGACCGGGATGGCAGTGTCGCTGTTGCATACGGACATTGAATACTGTTTGTTCAACGATGGCGGCGTGCGCCATGCGGTGTGTGGTTGGGATTGAGGCAAGGTAGGACAGTGGAACTATTCGCTATTCTCGTTTTTATTTTTTTCGCTTATCTTATTTTTTCTTTCGTTAGTGATCTCTTTTCGATTGGCAATGAGAGGAGAGAACGGAAAGAACAGAAACGGAAATTGGTGTCAGCGCGCCCTGCATTAAGTGCCTGGATTACAGAGGCGGGTATTGACCTTAAGTGTGCGAGGTGCTTGTCCAGTGCCTTCCGCGTGCTTAAATGCAGCCCCCATGGACTGAGCTTTGAAGGACAGTGCACGAACTGTGGTGCTAAAAAATGGTTCAAGGCGACGCGGACAAGCGAACCATTTGATTTTCCTGCCTACGGGTTTTCTAGGTTGGACGAGCTGGATGTAATAATATCCAAGTCGGTGCAGCCCGCTGACGACTCTCAGGAAGAGAATGAGCAGACGAAGAGAAGCAGACATATTTCCGAAAGTGTTCGCCATGAGGTCTGGCGCAGAGACCAAGGCCGGTGTTGTCAATGCGGCAGCAAGGAAAACATCGAATTTGATCACATCATTCCCTTTTCCAAGGGCGGATCAAATACTGCAAGGAACATTCAATTGCTTTGCGAATCCTGCAATGCGAAAAAGCGCGACAGGATATAAAGTGCGAATAACCCCCTAACCCCTCTCCCTCCTCAACGACAACCACGCCCCCGCAAGGCACAGCGCCGCGCCCGCCCCGGTGGTGTACACCACAACACGCGGCCAGAACGCCGCATCGCGCGCAAAATCACTGCCGTAAAGCGACAGCAGTTGCCGCAGGTGGCCGTCAATAACGGCGGTTGCAATCGCGGCGGCGAGGCCCGCCAGCAGGCCGCCGCCGAGGCCGTAGCACAGGGCGGTGTAGAAGAACGGGCGGCGGATGAAGGCGTCGCCGGCGCCGAGCAGCGCGAGAATTTCCATTTCATCGCGGCATCTTTCGGTTTCCGAGCGGATGATGGCGGCGATGACCAGCAGCACAACCGCCGCGAACAGCGCCGCCAGCAGGTGAACGGCGGTGCGCGCCAGCGCGATGATGGCGTCCAGCCGTTGCAGCCAGGCGATGTTGGTTTCGGCGCGGTCCACGCCGTTCAGATTGCGAAGGCGCGCGCTCAGCAGGTTCAGCCCCGGCGCGCGGTCGTGCTGCGCGTCGGGCGTCACTTCCACCACCGCGGGCAGCGGGTTGCTTTCAAACAGCGCCAGCATGTCGCCGATGTCGCGCTGTTCGCGGAACGCGCGCAGCGATTCTTCGGCGCTGATGACGGCGGCCTGCGCGACGCCTTCAATGGCGGCGATTTCCGCGCCCAGGCGGCGCACTTCGGCGTCGGCGGTTTGCGGTTTCAGATAGACCGAGATTCGGGCCGGCGACGAGTGGTCCGGCAGTAGCGCGCCGGTGTTGTGCAGCACGCTCAGCGCAATCGCCGGCAGCGCCAGCGCAACCGCAATCAGCGACAGGGTCAGCGCGCTCGCCAGCGGCGCTTTCGCCAGCCGCGCCAGCGTCCCGGCCAGCGCCAGACGATGGCTGTCAAGATAAAGACGCAGTGTTGCAAACATCGTTCAGGCGCTCGCGGCCAGGCGGCGTTTGCGGCAAAGGCGCGGCATTGCAAACATCATTCCCCCGCCCCCGCCAAACGCCCCTCGTGCAGCGTGATAACGCGGTGGCCCAAACCGCCTATCAGCGCGAGGTCGTGGCTGGCCACCAGCGTTGTCGTGCCGGCGCGGTTGAATTCGCTGAACAGTTTCATGATCTCGCGCGACAACTCCGGGTCGAGGTTGCCGGTCGGTTCGTCGGCCAGCAGGATCAGCGGGCGGTTGACGATGGCGCGCGCGATGCCGACGCGCTGCTGCTGGCCCGCCGACAGCGCCGCCGGGTTCAGCGCCTCTTTGCCCAGCAGGCCGACCTTGTCCAGCGCCGCGCGCACGCGCTTGCCGGCCTCAACGCGCCCGGCGCCGCCGATGCGCAGCGGCAGCGCGACATTTTCAAACACCGGGCGGTCAAACAGCAGGCGGTGGTTCTGAAACACAAAGCCGATGCGGCGGCGCAGATACGGAATCTGCGCGCGCGCAAGGCGCGTGATGTCCCTGCCGTTGACAAACACCTGGCCGAAGTCGGGGCGCTCAATGGCGGCAATCAGGCGCAGCAGCGTGCTTTTGCCGGCGCCGGAATGCCCGGTTACGAAGGCCATCTCGCCGTCGCCTATTTCCAGGTCAATCTCCGCCAGCGCGGTCTCGCCGCGAAAACGCTTGACCACCTTGTGCAGTTGTATCATTCGGGCGCCGCCGTGCCTGCCGCAGTGCTTGCTGTTGCATTTTCCGCGCCCGCCGTGTCAAGGCCGAGCATGGCGCTTGCGTATTCGCGCGCGTTGAACGGGCGCAAGTCTTCCGCCGCCTCGCCGACGCCGATGAAGCGAATCGGAATGCCGAGTTCGGCGGCCATCGCCACCAGCACGCCGCCCTTCGCGGTGCCGTCGAGTTTGGTCGCGACAATGCCGGTTACGCCGAGCGCGTCGTGGAAGGCGCGGGTTTGCGCCAGCGCGTTCTGGCCGGTGCCGGCGTCCACCACCAGCAGCACCTCGTGCGGCGCGGCGGCGTCCTGGCGCGCCATCGCGCGCTTGACCTTTTTCAGTTCCTCCATCAGGTTGCGGTCGGTGTGCAGCCGCCCGGCGGTGTCGGCCAGCAGGATGTCGGCGCCTTTGGCGCGCGCCGACGCCAGCGCATCAAAGATGACGGCGGCGCTGTCGGCGCCCGACTCTTGCGAGACGACGGCGATGTCGCAGCGCCGCCCCCACGCCTCCATCTGCTCGATCGCCGCCGCGCGGAAGGTGTCGCCGGCGGCGAACATCACCGAGCGCCCGCCCGCCTTGTAATAACGCCCGAGTTTGCCGATGGTGGTGGTCTTGCCGACGCCGTTGACGCCGACAACCAGAATCGCAAACGGCTTGCCCGCGCCCGCCGCCGGCACCGCGCCGCCGTTCGGCAACTGGCACGGCGCCAGCACGGCGGCGATTTCATCGCGCAGCAGTTCCAGCAGCGCGGCCAGGTCGCGCGCGCCGCCGCGCCCGGCGCAACTCTTCAGTTTGTCCATGATGGCCAGACTGGTGGCGGCGCCGACATCGGCGCCGAGCAGCCGCGTTTCCAGTTCGTCAAAGAAGCGCGCGCCGTTCGCGCCGCCGTCGCCGAGCAGGCCGCCGAGGCCGCCGGTGAGCCGGTCGCTGGTGCGGGTGAGTTGCTGTTTCAGGTGTTTCAGCCACATGGTTTTTTCCCGTTGTATTGCCGCGCTGTGCCGCCGCGCCGCACACGCGCAGTGTAACCGGGAATTATATCTGTAATATGGTATATTGAAGGCGGCGGGCTGTTTCCCATAACTTTACCCGTAGCAACCAACTTGGAGGTCTTCAATATGCTGGCTGAAAGCGTCTGGATTCTGACACTGGTGAGTCTGGTTCTGTTGTCGGCGGTGTTTGTGTTCGTGATTGCGAACTCCGGCGACGAGCGGGACTATTCCGAGGTGCAGAAAAAGTGGTACGCCATTCGTTCCAAATGGCTGCTGTTTCTTTTTGTGGTCGGCGTCATCGTAACCTGGGCGACGCTGTCGCCTTTCCCGATCACCGACCAGCACGCCGCCGCGGACGAGAACACGACGGTGGTGAAGGTGGTCGCCCGCCAGTGGCACTGGGAGATAGACAACACCGAATACAACGCCGGCGACACCGTTGAATTTCATGTGACTTCCGGCGATGTCAACCACGGCTTTGCCATCTACGACGGCGAAGACCGCCTGCTGACGCAGACCCAGGCGATGCCCGACTATGTGAACAAGGTGCGCCACACCTTCAACCAACCCGGCACCTACAGGGTGCTGTGCATGGAATACTGCGGCCTCGCGCACCACGCGATGCTCGCCGAACTGACCGTCCGGTAACCAACCGTTTGCAAGGGGGAACCCATCATGTCCGAAGCAATCCAATACGACGCCGCCGAAAACCGCACCGGTTTGACCGGCGTCAAGGCATACCTGCTGACCAGCCTGCTGGTCTTTGCGCTGATGATGCTCGCGGGCGTCGTGCTGCGCGCGGCGCAGGGCGCAACTATCAACATTCCGCCTGATGTCTTTTACCAGATCATGACGCTGCACGGCGCCGGCATGGTCGGCGTCGCGGGCTTTGCGGGCGCCGCCGTGCTGTGGTATTTCCTGCGCCAGTATGTGCGGCTGAACGGCAAGGTGCTGTGGCTGAATTACTTCATCTTCCTGTCCGGCGTGGTGCTGATACTCGCCTCCATCCTGATTGGCGGCTTTGCCGGCGCGTGGACGTTTCTGTACCCGCTGCCGGCGCAGTCCATGGGGCTGTGGTCGCCGGCGGCGGCGACGGCCTACATGCTCGGCCTGCTGGTGATAGGCACCGGCTTTCTGCTGCTGTACCTGGACATCGGCATCGCGCTGATCAAGCGCTACGGCGGCCTCGGGCGCGCGCTGGGCGTGCCGATGATGTTCGGCGCCAAGGTGGACCCGTCGCACCCGACCACGGTGGTGGCCGGCACGATGGTGCTGATAGTGAACTTCACCGGCATCGCCGCCGGCGCCGTCGTGCTGGTGTTGTGCCTGTTCAACCTGTGGCAGCCCGCGTTCAAACTGGACCCGCTGCTGATCAAGAACCTGATTTATTTCTTCGGCCATGTGTTCATCAACGCGACGATTTACTCCGGCGTGGTGGCGGTGTACGAGTTGCTGCCGAAATACACCGGGCGGCCCTGGAATGTGTCAAAGCCGTTTCTGTACGCATGGGGCGCGGCGACGCTGATGGTGCTGGCGGTGTACCCGCACCACCTGCTGATGGACTTTGTGATGCCGCCGTGGATGCTGGTGATGGGGCAGGTGCTTTCGTATCTGAGCGGCATTCCGGTGCTGGCGATTACCGCCTACGGCGCGCTGACGATAGTCTATCGGTCGGGCATCCGCTGGGATGTGGCGAGCGCGTGCATGCTGATTGCGATGTTCGGCTGGGCCGGCGGCGTGATTCCGGCGGTGATTGATGGCACGCTGATGGTCAACAAGGTGATGCACAACACGATGTGGGTGCCCGGCCACTTTCATTTCTACCTGCTGCTGGGGCTGCTGCCGATGGTTATCGGCGTTTGCTATTACCTGTCCAACAACCGCGAGAACGGCGGCAAGCCGCTGGTGGACACGGCGGCGTTGGCGATTTATTTCTTCGGCGGGATGGGGCTGATACTGGCGTTTCTGGCGGGCGGCGCCGACAGCGTGCCGCGCCGCTGGGCCGAGCATTTTGAGAGTTGGCGTTTTCTGGGGCAACTGAGCGCCATCGCCGGCGGCCTGACGCTGGCCGGCTTTCTGGTCATCACGCTGCGTAATCTGGTGAAACTGCCGCAGGCCGATATTGCTTGACGCTGGCGGGTGGTGTGTGCGCTGCCTGGTTTTGCCGTTGTCGCTGCGGCTTGCCTTGCCTGACGGCGGCGGATGATGTGCACGCTGATTAGTTCTGCCGCCGCTGTCGCCGCAGCCCGCCCTGCCTGACGGCGGCGGCGGACGATGCGTACACTGTTCAGTTCCGTCGCTGTCGCTGCGGCCTGCTTTGCGGCAATCTGGGCGCAGACGGACGGCTTTGAGGCGTTCACTTCCGAGAGCAAGCGCAGGCTCAGCATCAGCCAGCAGCCGCGGCCTGTTGTCGCGGTGGAATTTCAGACGCAGCGCAGCGAGACGCTCGGCTGGGACGCCTTTCGCGGGCAATATGTGATTGCCGACTTCATCTACACGCGCTGCGGCAGCGTGTGCCACGCGCTGGGGCTTGAGTTTTCGCAAATCCAGAAACAGGCGGCGGACCTGATTGACGGCGGGCGGCTGCATCTGCTGAGCGTCAGTTTCGACGCCGCCAACGACACGCCCGCGCAACTGGACGGCTACCTCGCGCGTTTCGGCGGCGACCCGCGCTCATGGACGGCGGCGCGCGTGACCGACGCGCACGGCGAACGGCAACTGTTTGATCAGTTCGGCATCGTCGTGCTGCCGGACGGCGCCGGCGGCTACGCCCACAACGCCGCACTGCATTTGATTTCGCCCGACGGTGAGTTGATGCAGGTGGTGGATTACGGAGAGTCGGGCGAGTTGATAGCGCGGCTGAGGAAGGTTGCCGGATGAATAGGCGTGCACGCCTGGCCGCATTGCTGGTTGGCTGGATCGTGGTGTCGGCAACGCCGGTTGCGGCTTGGCTTGAATCCTCAATGCTGTTGCATGTTCTTGTGCAATTGCCGTTGCTGGCGTGCGCGGGATGGCTTGGCGGCGCGCTGCTGCCGCTGCCGTGGGTGGAATGGCTGAACCGCTATAACCGCCGCGGCGTGACCGGCGTTGTCCTCGTCAGCGGCGTCGCTTTTTTCTGGATGCTGCCGAGCGCGCTCGATGCATCGCTCGACAGCGGCCTTTTTGCCGCGGCCAAGGCGGTCTCCATCACGCTGCTAATCGGCACGGCGCTGTTCGTCACATCAAGAGTGTGGCATCCGCTGCTGAAGGGATTGTTTTTGCTGGAAGCATGGGCAATGCTCGCCCGCCTCGGCTATGTCTATGCCATCTCGCCCGACCGCCTCTGCACCAACTACCTGTTCGGCGAACAACAACTCCTCGGCGAAGCCCTGCTGTGGCTCGCCGGCGCCTGGGCCGTCCTCTGGACCACCCGCATCATGGCCGGCCCCAACTGGCCAAGCCTGAAAACAACGGGCGAGTAGCCGCGCCAAGCGGGGGGGGCGGCAATTGGCGGGCGCGGTCAAGTATAATTCCTGCTGAAACCATGAAACCGCCACTGAAAAGATGGATGCGAACCGGTGAGCGCCGCGCTGCCGCATCGCCGCCTGCTGGAGAAACCATGAAACTGCCACTGAAAAGATGGATGTACAAGCCGCCTGCGCGGCGGGCTTGCGTGCTGGTTTGCGTGCTGGCCGCCGTGCTGATGTCCGGTTGTGCCCGGATGTTGCCGTTTGCCGCGCCCGCTGCGCCCGCCGCGTCCGAACACGGCGTGTCCGAATTTGTGCTGGACAACGGCATGAAAGTGCTGGTGTACGAAGACCATCGCGCGCCGGTTGTTGTCGCGCAGTTGTGGTACCGCGTTGGCGGCGCCGATGAATACGGCGGGGTTACCGGCATCTCGCATTTTCTTGAGCACATGATGTTCAAGGGCACCCGCAAATATCCGCGCGAGTTGTTCACGAAGACGGTCAAGCGCTACGGCGGGCGCGACAACGCCTTCACCGGCTCCGATTACACCGCGTATTACCAGGTGTTTGAGAAAAGCAGGCTGCCGGTCAGTTTTGATCTGGAGTCCGACCGCATGACCAACCTGATTCTGAAGCCCGAAGATGTCGAGAAGGAGCGCGAGGTTGTCAAGGAGGAGCGGCGCTGGCGCGTGGACGACAGGCCCGAGGCGCGCGTGCGCGAACAACTCTATGCGACGGCGTTCAACAACGCGCCTTACCGCAACCCGGTTATCGGCTGGATGAAAGACATTGAGGAATTGTCGCTTGAAGACCTGAGCGGCTGGTACCAGCGCTGGTATGCGCCGAACAACGCCGTTTATGTCGTGGTCGGCGATGTGGACCCGGCGGAGGTTCGGCGTTTGGCGCGGCGTTATCTGGAGCCGCTTGAACGCCGCCCGCTGCCGCCACGCAAGGCGCGCAGCGAGCCGCCGCAAGACGGCGAACGGCGCGTCTCGGTGGCGGCGCAGGCGGTGCAGCCATACATCGCGATGGGTTACCGCGCGCCGCGCGCAGGCGACACCCCGGTTGAATGGCATCCGTACGCGCTGGCGGTGCTGGCGGCGGTGCTCGGCGAGGGCGGCACATCGCGCTTCGCCCGGCGCCTGGTGCGCGGCGACGCCATCGCGCTGCACGCCGGCGCCGGTTACAGTCCGTACAGCCGTTACGATGATTTGTTCACCATCAGCGCCGCGCCGGTCGCCGGTGTTGAAATGACGATGCTTGAAAACGCGATTGACCGCGAGGTGGATGAACTGCGCGAGAACCTGATTGACGGCGAGGAACTCGTCGCCATCAAGGCGCGCCTGATCGCGCACGAAGTGTACCGCCGCGACTCCATCAGCCACCAGGCGTATCTGCTCGGCAGTCTGGAGACCGTCGGCGCCGGCTGGCGCGAGTTGTTCCGTTACCGCAAGCGCATCGAGGCGGTTACGCCGGAGCAGGTGCGAACAGTCGCGCGGGAATACCTGACGCCCGCGCGCCGCTCTGTCGCGGTGCTTGAACCGCAGGGAGTTGAAGGCCAATGACGCACCCGTCAAGACTGCTGCCGTTGTTCGGCCTGCTGTTTTTTGCGCTGTCCGGTTTGCCGCCGTTTGCGGGCGCCGCCGCCGCGGTTGAAATTGAGCACTGGCGCACGCCGCAGGGCATTGATGTCTATCATGTGCAGCGCACCGAACTGCCGATGCTCGATGTGCGGCTGGTGTTTGATGCCGGCAGCGCGCGCGACGGCGACGATTACGGCCTTGCCAACCTGTCGGCGCACCTGCTGGGGCGCGGCGCCGGCGGCCTTGACGCCGACGAGATTGCGATGCGTTTCGAGCATGTCGGCGCGCAGTATTCGGCGTCGGTCGGGCGCGACATGACATCGCTGTCGCTGCGCACGCTGGTCGCGCCGGACTACATCAGGCAGGCGATTGACACCTTTGTCACGGTGCTGTCAAAGCCGGATTTTCCGCCGCTTGAGTTTGAACGCCTGAAGAAACAGGTGCTGACCGGCATTGAAAAACGCGCGCAGGAGCCGGGCACGCTTGCGGGGCTGGCCTTCAGCCGCGCGATTTACCGCGGCCATCCGTACGCGCATTCGCCGCAGGGCGAGAAGGACAGCGTCGCCGCCATCACGCTGAAGGATGTGCGCGCCTTCTATCGGCGTTACCTGGTGACGCGCAACCTGACGATGGTTGTCGTCGGTGACCTTGCGCGCCCGCATGTCGAGGCTTTCGCGGCGCGCGTCGCGGCGGCGCTGCCGGCGGGCGCGGCGCCGGCGCCGCTGCCGCCGCTGCGCGACATCACCGCGCCGCGCGAGATACGGGTGCCGTTCAAGTCGGCGCAGGCGCATGTGTTCATGGGCCAGCCCGCCGTCGCCCATGACCACGCCGATTTCTTTCCGCTTTATCTCGGCAACCACATTCTCGGCGGCAGCGGCTTCGGCTCGCGCCTGATTGAGACGGTGCGCGTCGCCAACGGCTATGCATACAGCATCTGGAGTTATTTTGTGCACCGCCGCGAGCGCGGCGCCTTTGTGGTCGGCTTCGAGACGCGCGCCGACCAGGCCGAAGACGCCATCGCGCTGACGCGCAATGTCATCGCCGAGTTCAAGCGCAACGGGCCGCAAGACGAGGAACTGGCGCTGGCGAAGGACAATGTGCAGGGCGGCTTTCCGATTCGCACCAGCGACAACGGGAAGATTCTCGACTGGGTGACGCGCATCGCCGTCCACCGCCTGGATCTTGATTTTCTCGACACCTTCGTCGGCAAGGTGCGCCAGGTTGAAAAGGATGACATTGTGCGCGCGTTCCGCAATCGCATTGCCGACGATTTGACCGTGGTCGTCGTCGGCGGCTGAGCCGCGCCGATGCCGCGCACGCCGCCGGGCAAAGTCCGCATCATCGCGGGCGACTGGCGCGGACGCCATCTTGAGTTTGCCGACGAACCGCATCTGCGGCCAACGCCGGACCGCGTCCGCGAGACATTGTTCAACTGGCTGCAACCGGCGATTGACGGCGCGGTTTGTCTCGACCTGTTCGCCGGCAGCGGCGCGCTCGGCTTTGAAGCGCTGTCGCGCGGCGCCGCGCACGCCACGCTGGTGGACGCCGACGCGCGCGTGTGCGCGCAGATACGCCGCGAGGCGAAACGCTTCGGCGCACACGGCATTGAAGTGGTGCACGACAGCGCCGAACGCTTTATTGCGAACGCCGGTGCTGCACGCGGCATTGAGGCCGCGCACGACAGCGCCGAATACTTTTCCGCGAACGCCGGCGCCGCGCGCGCCTGCGATATTGTTTTTCTCGACCCGCCGTTTGCCTCTGACCTGCTCGCGGAAACCTGCCGTTTGCTGGACGGGTGCGGCGGGCTGATTCATCCGCGCACGCTGATTTACGCCGAGGCCGCCGCCGGTTCGTTCGCGCCGCCGCCGCACTGGCGCCGCGTTCGCCGCTCGCGCGCGCACGATGTGGAGTATTTTCTGCTGACGGCGGCGGGCGCGGCGGCGGCGTTGGAGTAGAATACGGCGCATGAGTCTGATTGCGGTTTATCCGGGCACATTCGACCCGATCACCAACGGCCACACCGACCTCGTGCGCCGCGCGCAGCCGCTGTTCGACCGGATTGTCGTCGGCGTCGCGGGCGCGCCGGGCAAGACGGCCTTTTTCAGCCGCGCCGAACGCATTGACATGGCAACGCGCGTGCTCGCGCAATACGCCGGCGTCGAGGTGCACGGCTTTGACGGCCTGCTGGTGGACTTTGCGAGGGAGCATTCGGCCAGCGTTATTCTGCGCGGGCTGCGCGCCGTGTCCGACTTTGAATACGAGTTTCAACTGGCCGGCATGAACCGCAAACTGGACGACTCGCTGGAGTCGGTGTTCATGATGCCGTCCGACGAGCACGCTTTCATCTCGTCCGGCCTGGTGCGCGAGATTGCCGAACTCGGCGGCAATGTCTCGGCCTTCGTCGCGCCGGAGGTCGAGGCCGAGATGAAACGCAAAATCGGAGAACGCTGATGTGTGCGGCGGAGGCGGTGGATAGGCGTTGGTTTGCGTTGCTTTTGCCGCCGTTGTTTGTTTGGCGGCGGCGGGCAGGCGCCCGGCCATGAGCGCGTTGGCAACGGCGGTTCTGGATTGGCGCCCGCCAATGCGCGCGTTGGCGGCGCTTCGTGCTGTTGTTGTCGCCGTTGTTTGCCTTGCGGCGGCGACGGCCTTTGCGGGCGGGCGCGAAGCGGCGGTTGCGACGGCGCACCCCGATGCGACGGACGCCGCGTTTGAGGTTCTGGGGCAGGGCGGCAATGCGTTTGACGCCGCGGTGGCGGCGGCGGCGGCGCTGGCAGTGGTTGAGCCGTATTCTTCGGGGCTGGGCGGCGGCGGTTTCTGGCTGCTGCACCGCGCCGCCGACGACAAGACCGTGATGCTCGACGGGCGCGAACGCGCACCGCTCGACGCGCACCGCGACCTGTATCTGGACGACGACGGCAACATCATTCCGGGCGCTTCGATTGACGGCGCGCTGGCCGCCGGCATTCCGGGGCTTGCCGCCGCGCTGGAACACCTTGCACGCGATTACGGGCGGTTGCCGCTGGCGCGCAGTCTGGCGCCGGCGATACGCCTTGCGCGCGACGGCTTTGAGGTGGACGACGCGTACCGCGCGATGGTGCGCCGGCGTCTTGATGCGCTGCGCGCTTCTCCCGCCGCGGCCTCGGTGTTTCTGCACAATGGGCAGGTGCCGCCGCCGCGCCACCGGGTGGTTCAGCCCGATCTGGCGGCGACGCTGGAGTTGATGGCCCGCCACGGCGCCGCCGGTTTCTACAAGGGTGCGCTGGCCGCGCGGCTGGTCGAGGGCGTGCGCCGCGCCGGCGGCATCTGGCGGCTTGATGACCTGGCGCAATACCGCGTGGCGGAGCGCGAGCCGGTGCGTATTTCGTACCGCGGCGCCGAGATTGTCAGCGCCGCGCCGCCATCGTCCGGCGGCCTGGTGATGGGCATTGTCTTCAACCTGCTCGGGCGCTTCGATCTGGCGGCGATGAAGGAGGCCGACCGGGTTCATCACATGGCCGAGGCGATGCGCCGCGCCTACCGCGACCGCGCCGAATACATGGGCGACCCCGATTATGTGGACATGCCGGTCGCGCGCCTGCTGAGCAGCGAATACGCGGCGTCGCTGGCGGCGAGCATCCGGCCCGGGCAAGCAACGCCCGGCGCCGTCGCACCTTTGGGCGGTGGTAGTAATGGCGTGGGCGCAAGCGAGGGCGAGGGTGCAACCGGCGGCCAGGGCGTTGGCAGGAATGCGGGCGAAAACGGCGGCCATGGCACTGACGGGAATGCCGGCGGGCGCGAAGGCAAAGACACAACGCACTACTCCATCATGGACGGCGACGGCAACCGCGTCGGCGCGACGCTTTCCATCAACTATGGCTTCGGTTCCGGGTTCATGGTCGAGGGCACCGGCGTTTTGCTGAACGACGAGATGGACGATTTTGTCGCCAAACCCGGCGTGCCGAATCTCTACGGGCTGGTCGGCGGCGAGGCCAACGCCATCGCGCCCGGCAAGCGAATGCTGTCGAGCATGTCGCCGACCTTCGTTACCGACAGCCGCCGCACCGCCGTCATCGGCACGCCCGGCGGCAGCCGCATCATCACGATGGTGCTGCTCGGCATCCTGAAATTCCTCGAAGGCGGCAGCGCCGCACAAATCGTGCACACGCCGCGCTACCATCACCAATACCTGCCGGACGAAATCAGTTACGAACCCGGTGCCCTGCCGCCGCAAATCGTGCAGCAACTGCAAACCTTCGGCCACCACCTGAAACCCCGCACCGAACGCTACGGGAATATGCAGGTGGTCATCCACGACCACCGCAGCGGCACCATGCAGGCCGCATCAGACCCGCGAGGAGTAGGCGCGGCGCGGGTGGGAGATTACCGACGGCAGGGGATTGGGAGGGATTAGACCATTTTTCCCATCCGGGAAAAATGGTCTGAGATAATCCCGCATAACAAAGGAAAATAAATAAAACACAGTAAAAATCAATAGATTACGAGAATATCTACGAATTAAGAGCGCCAAGGGTATGAAAAAACCTTCCCAAAACCTGATTATCCGCAACAGCACCGCGGAATTACAGGCGGATTCAGTTATTAGGAAATTCCTAACAACTGGCGCAGACGATGCGCTCACTTGGGCTGATGCGTCGACTCGGATGTATAGTTATTTTCCGCTAATATCAATAAGTTACACATATTATATCTTGCTCGACCTGCCATGAACTTTGCGAACTTGCAGGATTTGAACCGCCCGCCTATTTCTGCTATCTTTAGTTTCAAGCGGAATATGACTTCGCCAGTTCTAGTTTCTGTCTTTACATTCGTTTACTCGAGGGCCAAAACATGAAATATCAACACATCAGTGGGGTTATCGCGATTATCCTCGCTTTTATGGTGCCGTCATCACAAGCGCAGAACTGTACTTCCCGGATGCTCGGGGGGACGACGTTCCACAATTGTGATGACACTTCGGGAACTTCTCAAAGGTTTGGTAGCACAACGTTCCATAACTTTGATGGAGCTTCGGGAACCTCTCAGAGGTTTGGTGACACAACGTTCCATAATTTTGATGGAGCTTCGGGAACCTCTCAGAAGTTCGGTGACACGACGTTCCATAATTTCGATGGTGCTTCGGGGACATCCCAAAGATTTGGTGGAACAACTTTCCATAATTTTGGCGAAACCACATGCACTTCCCGAACAATTGGTGGAACAACTTTCACAGACTGTCATTGATATCCCTTGATATTGAGATGGCTAGAAAAGTTTTTGCAATAAGCATGAGGGGCCATCAGTTCCCCCATAGTAAAGAGAATATAAACAACTACTAAATCGCGAAGGAAAACAGAAATGAATGACAAATCACAAGTTGTAAAACACCTGGAAATGATTCAAGGGGTTGTCAATCGTTTGGGGCACGACTCATTTTTAATGAAAGGCTGGAGTATGACTATACTAGCGGCTGGAATAATTTTCGTCGCAAGGAGCGAAATTCAGGCTGACGAGGTCATAATAGCATTTCTTATCCCTGTATTTGGCTTTTGGATACTGGATGGTTATTTTCTTTGGCAAGAGCGGTTATTTCGTAAGGTTTATGATGAGATTAGGAAGCAGGAAATTACGGACTTCGCGATGAATGTCATGAAACATAAAGACAAACCGAAATGTAGTTGGAGGTCTTCCATATTCTCTGTGACACTTAATATATTTTACGGAATTGAAATTTTATTTGTGTTCGCAGTATTTCTCATACTCAAAAATTTTGGGAGTAGTTAGACAATGAGAAAAGTATTTTTCAGTTTTGACTGGGACGATGTTTGGCGCACTAATCAGGTTCGCAACAGCTGGGTTGCGAAAGGCAACTATAAAACGGCAGGTTTTGTAGATGCGGCTGATATAGAGCAGATCAAAAAAGCCACAGACTCATCAATCAAGAATTGGATTGACAAGCAGTTGGAAGGAACTTCTGTTACTTGTGTCTTAATTGGCAGTCAGACCGCCAATAGCAAGTGGGTCAAGTATGAGATAGTGGAGAGTATAAAAAAGAAAAATGGTTTGCTTGGGGTTTATATTCACAATGTTAAAGATGAAAGTAGATTTACATCTATTAAAGGAGAAAGTCCTTTTAGAAAACCGCCCATTGATTTTGCCCCCAATACATCTGGAGAATTGGCTTATCCTTGTTGTTCCTATTACGACTGGACTAATGACGATGGATACAGGAATCTGGGAAACTGGATAGAGAAAGCAGCCCAACAAGCAGGCAGGTAGGAGGTAAACATGAAAGTAGTCATGAAAAAAAGACAAGTATTTTATAGTTTCCACTATAAACCTGATAACTGGAGAGCATCGCAAGTCCGCAATATAGGGGTTATTGAAGGCAACAGCCCTGTTTCCGATAATGAGTGGGAGACAGTCAAGAAAGGAGGTGATTATGCCATTGAGCGCTGGATAGATAGTCAGATGGAGTATAGATCATGCACTGTTGTTCTTGTCGGCCGGAATACTGCGAATAGAAGGTGGATCAATTATGAGATAGCCAAGTCATGGAATGATGGCATGGGAGTTGTTGGTATTCGCATACACGGATTGAAAGATAGCGATAGGCATATATCTTTGCTAGGTGGGAATCCTTTTGATTATGTAGAATTCAATAATGGCAAAAAATTGTCTTCAGTGGTCAAATGCTACAATCCTCAAGGACGCAGTAGCATAGAAAGATATATTTGGATTAAAAAACATATATCTAATGCCGTGGAAGAGGCCATTAAAATAAGGAAGAGAAATTAATGAAAATCGAAATCATTCAATCGCTAACCAACGACTTTGAATCTCACGCCAAGCAAACAGAAAACGGCGTTGAGTTCTGGCTTGCGCGAGACCTTCAGCGCCTGCTTGGTTATGAGCAGTGGAGGAACTTCAATACGGTTATTGACAAGGCAAGAATTGCCTGTGAAACCGCTAAACACAACGCTTCCAATCATTTTGCTGGCGTCGGCAAAACGATAGCGATGCCTAAGGGGGCGGAAAAAGTCATAGATGATTTTATGCTCACCCGTTACGCCTGTTATCTCATCGCCCAAAACGGCGACCCGCGCAAGGAAGAAATCGCTTTTGCCCAAACTTACTTCGCGGTCCAGACTCGGAAACTGGAAATCATTGAGCAGAGAATTCATGAGGCAGAACGAATATCGGCACGCAGAAAACTTGCCGATACCGAGAAAGAACTTTCCGGTGTGATATACGAGCAAACCGGAAGCGACAGAAACTTCGGCCTGATTCGCTCTAAAGGCGACAAAGCCTTGTTCGGTTACACGACTGAGCAAATGAAAAACAAATGGAAAGTGCCCAAAAGCAGGGCCTTGGCGGATTTTGCGCCGACCATTGTTCTGAAAGCCAAGGATTTTGCTACTGAAATCACCATCTTCAATGCGAAAGCCAATCAAATGCAAACAGAGCGGGAAATCTCCGGCGAACATATTACCAACAATGAAAGCGTTAGAAATACCTTGATTGAAAGAGGTATCAGACCAGAAAAACTGTCGCCCAGTGAAGATGTGAAAAAGGTGGAAAGAAGGTTGAAATCTCATGAGAAAAAAGGATTGAAGAATCCGAAACCCCTGGATTAAGAATAAGCGATGTCCCGAATTTCACCACTACATGCCCAATGGCTCTCCTGCCAACCTCTGCCGGAGCAAAACAGCGTTGCTCTCTGGCAATGGATACGCATGCGTTTCAACCACCTCTCCAACCGCTTTGAGGGCAACACGCTTACCTACAACGAAACCCAGTTGCTTCTGATTTACGGTCGCGCTGCCGGAGACCACGAACTGCGGGAATACGAGGAAATGAAAGCCCACGATGTGGCCTTTGATCACGCCCGCAACCTGGCTGCGGAAGAAAGGCCCATCGGGGAAACGGATATAAGAGACCTCAACCGGATTTGCCTGAAAGAGCCGTTCTACAAGGTGGCGCAGACGCCGGATGGCGAGCAGACGCGCAAGAGAATCGTTCCGGGAGAATACAAAACGCAGCCCAACCATGTCCTGACAAAAACCGGGGAAGTCTTTCAATTCGCCTCTCCCGAAGAAACGCCGGCGCTGATGTCGGAACTGGCGGAGTGGATACGGCAATGGCTTGGCAAGGACATGGAAGAAAAACACGACACCCTCGTTTCCTTCCTCGCCGAACTGCACCAGCGGTTTATCCGCATCCACCCGTTTGACGACGGCAACGGGCGGGTCGTTCGCCTGCTGATGAACTACATTCTCGTTCGCATGGACTTCCTGCCGATGGTGCTGGATGACCGCGACCAGTACATCGCGGCCATTCAATTCGCAGACACCGGCGACATCAGCCGCCTCGAAGACCTATTTGAAAACAACATCGCGGCAATGCTTCAGAAGGGCATCCACGCCAAAAACCATCTCATCGCGCTGAACGGCGACAACGCATAGCCTCGTCCTGCTGGCTTTGGGAGGGGGCTTGTTCAATTCAGGAATCCCCGTATAAAAAGTGGTTTTTGTACAGGTATTTTCGTAATAGTTATACGAAACGGCGTTTTTGTATATGTATCGCCTTAATAGGTATATGAAACAGCGTTTTCGTATATGTATCAGGCCCGATATGTATATGAAACGGCGTTTTCGTATATGTATTTCCCCGCGTATTGAACATAATCTCCCCGGAAAGTAGAATTCCCGCCCCATGAAAACCACATTCATCAGACCCCAGGCCGCCGAATTGTCGCGGCGAATCAGGGAGCCGCGCCAGTTGATTCAGTTCGTATCGGGCGCGCGGCAGGTGGGCAAGACGACGCTTGTGCGGCAGGTGGCGGAGCGCAGCAAGTTGCCGTTCCACTTTGCCAGCGCGGATGATCCGGCGCTGGGCGCCGGCAGAATGTGGATCAGGCTGCAATGGGCGCAGGCGCGGCGTTTGGCGCGCGCTTCCGGGAACAAAAGCGCGTTGCTGATACTGGACGAGATACAGAGAATCCCGCGCTGGACGACAACGGTGAAAAGCCTCTGGGACGCGGACACGCGCTACCGCAGGCCGGTGAAAGTGGTACTGCTCGGCTCGGCGCCGCTGCTGGCGGGGCGCGGGTCGGTTGAAAGCATTGACGGGCACCTGGAAAAACTGCACCTGCCGCACTGGAGTTTCGCCGAGATGCGCCGGGCCTTCGGCTGGAACCTGAAACAATATCTTTTCTACGGCGCCTATCCGGGCGCCGCGCCCCTCGTTTACGAACCGGCGCGCTGGGCGCGCCACATAAAGGATTCCCTGATGGAAATCACCGTCGCCCGCGATGTGCTGCCGCTCGCCCGCGTCGGAAAACCGCTGCTGCTGAAACGTCTGTTTGAGATGAACTGCGCTTGTTCCGGGCAAGTTCTGTCGTACAGAAAAATGGCGAAACACCTGCAGAACAAGGGCAATGTAAAGACATTCTCCAAATACCTCGACCTGCTCGCGGGTGTCGGCGCGGTTGCCGGCCTGCAGAATTACATGGGCAGTTTCACCGCGGACAAGCGCTCGAAGCCGAAGGTGCAGGTCTTCAACACCGCGCTGACAACGGCGCAATCCGGCATCGGCATCAGGGAAACGTTCGCCGACAGGGAACTGCTCGGAAGCCTGACCGAATCTGCGGTCGGCGCACACATGCTCAACGCCGCCGCCGCCGGCGAATGCGAGTTGTATTACTGGCGCCACGACCCCCGCCAGGTGGACTTTGTCTTGCACAAAAACGGCAGGCTCACCGCCATCGAGGTTCGCGGCGGCAAAAAGCGCACCTCCATTTCCGGCCTGGGGGATTTTGCAACGATATTCCGCTCCGCAAGAAGTCTGATTGTCGGCGACGGCGGCATTTCCATTGAAAAGTTTCTGTCAACTCCGGTGGTTCACTGGGTAAGCAGGCGATGAGCACCTGTCAAATCCGCCCGATGACCGAAGACGAGGTCGGTCTGGTGATTGAGTGGGCCGCGCTGGAGGGGTGGAATCCCGGCCTCAATGACGCGGCGTGTTTTTATGCCGCCGACCCTGAAGGGTTTCTGGTTGGCCTGCTTGACGGCGAGCCGATTGCGGTGATTTCGGCGGTTCGTTACGGTGAGACATTCGGGTTTCTCGGCCTGTATATCGTCAAGCCGCAGTATCGCGGGCGCGGCTACGGCCTGCAAATATGGAAGGCCGCGATGGACAGGATGCAAGGGCGCAACATCGGCCTTGATGGCGTTGTCGAGCAGCAAGAGAATTACCGCAAGTCCGGTTTTCGCCGCGCGCACCGCAACGCGCGTTATGAGGGAACCGGCGGGCGGCCTTTCGGGCAGGACGGCGATGTCGTTGAGTTGTCCGCGGTGCCGTTTTCCGAAGTCGGCGACTACGACCGCCTGTTTTTCCCCGATGTCAGAACGCGGTTTCTGGAAGCCTGGACAGGCCAGCCCGAAGGCGCGAGTCTCGGCGTGCGCGCGGACGGCAAACTCGCCGGTTACGGTGTGATTCGCCCGTGCCGCGCCGGTTACAAGATTGGCCCGCTGTTCGCCGACACGCCGGCGCTGGCGCAAACGCTGTTCTCGGCGCTGACGGCGCGCGTGCCGGCAGGCGCGCCGGTTTGTCTTGATGTTCCCGAAACCAACCCGCAGGCCGCTGCGCTGGCGCGCCGCCACCAGATGAAAGTCGTGTTTGAGACCGTGCGCATGTACACCGGCGCGTTTCCCGAACTGCCGATGGGCAAGCTGTTCGGCATCACCACATTTGAGTTGGGGTAACCGCCCCCATCAACGCTGGCAGCGCGGGCAATAAAAAGTCGAACGCTGCCCCAGCACGCGCGAACGAATCACGCCGCCGCACGCCGGGCACGCCTTGCCGCCGCGTTGATAGACCGCGAGTGTCTGGCCGAAATAACCGGGCTGTCCGTCCTCCTTGACGAAATCGCGCAGCGTTGTGCCGCCCTTGCGAATCGCGCGTTGCAGCACCCGCCGGATCGCCGCCGCCAGCGTCTGGTAGCGTTGCCGCGACACGCGCCCCGCCCGCCGCGCCGGGTGGATGCCGGCGATGAACAGCGACTCGTTCGCATAAATGTTGCCGACGCCGGCGACAACGCGGCTGTCCATGATGAAATGCTTGACGGGCGCGCTCCGCCCTCTTGACTGTTCGTAAAGATAATCGCCGCCGAAGCCCGCGCCGAGCGGTTCCGGGCCGAGGCCGGCCAGCAGTTTGTGGCGCAGCGGCTCGCCGCCGACCCACAGCACGGCGCCGAATTTTCGCGGGTCCCGAAAACGCAGGATTTTGCCGCCGCTGAACACAATGTCCAGGTGGTCGTGCGAACCGGCGGCCTGGCCGCCGCCGGCGATGCGGAAACTGCCGGACATGCCGAGATGGCACAACAGGCAGCCGTCGTCTAAATGAAACAGCAGGTATTTGCCGCGCCGCGCAATCCTTGCAACGCGCCGCCCGGCCAGTTTGCCGCGCAGGCCGGGTGTTACGCGGTAACGCAGTCGGCGTTCGCGCACAATCACATCGGTCACGCGCAGCCCGCGCAGGCGCCGTTGCAGGCCGCGCCGCGTGGTTTCCACCTCGGGCAGTTCAGGCATCGCGCCCGCGCTCGACCAGCCCCTCGGCCTCGACCAGCAACTCGGGCCTGCACATCTCGCCGCGAAACAGGCGGAACGGAAAGCGTTCGCCGAGGCGCGCGCGCACCGCGTCCAGCAGTTCGCCTTCGTCGGCGCGCGGGTTCAGATAGATTTTGCAGCGCGCAACATCATTGGCGCCGGCGCCGCGCAGCGCCGCTTCGCCGCGCGCCGCCTCGCCAATCAGCGCGCCGAGGTTGCGGACAATCTCGCCGAACTGCGCGGCGACATCGCCGGGGTGCGCGGACTCGTGGCCGACGATGGCGGCGGTGCCGGAGATGTGCAGTTGGCAGGTTGGCGGCCAGCGTTTCAGCGTCGCGCGGACAAACGCCGGCGGCGGGTCGCCGTAACGCGGCGGATAATGATACGCGCTGACCTGGCGCGGATTCTCGACGCCAACCCCGCCCTCCGGCGCCGCCAGAAAATAAAAAACGCCGTCGTCAGCTCCGGTGCCGATGACAGTGGCGGCGCAATAGTCCGACTGCCGGCGCGCCCGCCCCCGCGCTGACCACTCCCCAAGCGCCGTCGCGCGCCCGTCGCAGAATGCACGGTAGCGCACCGGCGCGCCGCCGCACAAGTCCGGCAGATAATGCCAGATGCGAATCGGCGACATATTGTGCTCGTCAAGCGTGTCGCCCAGCATCCGGTACACGGCCAGCGTTTCCGCCGCCAGTTCGTCGCCGGCGGCCAGCCGCGCGTGGCCGAACAGCACTTCGTCGTTGCAGGCGTAATGCAGGGCTTTGTTGCGCCCGCGCCGCACCGGTTTGCGCGCATACCAGTTCTCGCGGCGGCGGTCGCCGTCAAGCGGTTGCAGGCCGGTCGCAACCGCGTCCTTTTCGTCTTCGCCGCCGCCGGGGAAGGCGATGCTCGCCAGGCAATGTTCGCCGCCGGGTGCGCCGTCTTCAAGCCGGATGTCGCAGGGCGCCGACATGACAACCGTCCGGGCCGCGCGCCGAATCAGGGGCAGGGGTTGGGAAGGTCTTCGTGAACCCGCTCGATGGCCTCGAGCACATCCACGGACAATTCAAGGCGGGCGCTTTCGATGTTGCTTTTCAGTTGCTCCATCGTCGTCGCGCCGATGATGTTGCTGGTCAGAAACGAGCGCGTATTGACATAGGCCAGCGCCATTTGCGCCGGGTCCAGGCCGGCGCCGCGCGCAATCTCCACATAACGGCGGGTGGCCTCGATGCCGGCCTCGCCGGTGTAGCGGGTGAAGTATTCAAACAGCGTCAGCCGCGCGTTCGCGGGTTTGGCGCCGTCCAGATACTTGCCGCTCAGCACGCCGAAGCCGAGCGGCGAATACGCCAGCAGCCCGCACTGTTCGCGGTGCGCGATTTCGGCGAGGCCGACCTCAAAGGTGCGGTTCAGCAGGCTGTAAGGATTCTGAATGCTGACAATGCGCGGCAGCGCGGGTTTCCCGCCGGACTGTCCGGACAGTGCCAGATACGCCATCGCGCCCCACGGCGTCTCGTTGGAAATGCCGATGTGGCGCACCTTGCCCTGCGCGACAAGGTCGCCCAACGCTTCCAGTGTCTCGCTGATCGGCGTCGGCGGGTCGCCGGCGTCGTCCTCGTGCTGGTAGCCGAGTTTGCCGAAGAAGTTGGTCTTGCGCGCCGGCCAGTGCACCTGGTAGAGGTCAATGCAGTCGGTGCCGAGGCGTTGCAGGCTGCCTTCCAGCGCCCGCTCAATGTGGTCGCGCGTCAGTTCCGGGCCGCCGCGCAGGTAACTCTGCATGTCCGGGCCGGACACCTTGCTCGCAAGGATCAGGTCGCCGCGGTTCTTGCGCCGTTTCAGCCAGTTGCCGGTGTGGGTCTCGGTCAGCCCCTGCGTTTCCTCTCTCGGCGGCACCGGGTACATCTCGGCGGTGTCAATGAAATTAACGCCCTGCTCAACCGCGAAATCCAGTTGCTCGTGCGCCTCGGCCTCGGTGTTCTGCTCGCCCCAGGTCATCGTGCCCAGGCAGATAACGCTGACATCAATGCCGGTGTTCCCGAGCGTCCGGTAGTTCATCGCGGCCCTTCCCGGCGGCCCGCCGCGCCATTTGTTTTATGCAAGAGTTTCATCAAGACAGGTCATCACGCCCGCTTCCCCGGCGGCCCGCCGGCGCCTGCGGCAATGGTGATTATACCGCAGCCCCGGCACGGCAATCGCCGTCCGTGCACTTCCGCGCCGGTTGTGTTATCATGGGCGTCAATCCAGCGGTGAGACCTTGCTTCCGAAAGAACTCAAAAAGACGCTTTTTGGTTTTTACAGGAACATAACGCCTTTCACCACCTGGGTCGGCGAGTGGCGCGACGGCGCCGTCGTCAGGGCCGACATCCTCGCCGGCATCACCGTCGCCCTCGTCCTGATTCCCCAATCCATGGCCTATGCCCAGTTGGCGGGGCTGCCTCCGTACTACGGCCTGTATGCGTCGTTTCTGCCGGTCGCGATCGCCGCGCTGTTCGGTTCATCGCGCCAACTGGCGACCGGGCCGGTCGCGGTCGTCTCTTTGCTGACGGCGACGGCCATCGAGCCGCTGGCGGCGAGCGGCAGCGGCGGCTATTTCGCCTACGCGGTGCTGCTGGCGCTGATGGTCGGCCTTGTGCAGTTGACGCTCGGCTTCGTGCGCCTCGGCATGATGGTGGATTTTCTGTCGCACCCGGTCGTCGTCGGCTTCACCAACGCCGCCGCCATCATCATCGCCACCTCGCAACTCGGCAAGATCTTCGGCGTCAGCGTCGAGAGGAGCGAGCACCATTACGAGATGGTGTGGGAGGCGCTGGTGACGGGCGTCCAGCAGATGCACTGGCCGACTTTCGCCATCGCGGTGTTCTCGCTGGCGCTGATGGTGGCGCTGAAAAGGTATCTGCCGAAGGTGCCGAATGTGCTGGTGGGCGTCGCCGCGGCGACGCTGATTTCATGGCACTTCGGCTTCGAGGCGCGCGGCGGCGGCGTTGTCGGCGTCGTGCCGCAGGGTTTGCCGTCGTTCGAGATGCCGACCTTCAGCCTGGCCGCGGTGCAGCAACTGTCGGGGGTCGCCATCGCAATCGCGCTGATTGGCTTCATGGAGGCCATCTCAATCGCCAAGGCGATGGCGGCGAGCACCCGCCAGCGCCTCGACGCCGACCAGGAACTGATCGGGCAGGGGCTGTCGAACATCGCCGCCAGCGTCTTCCAGGGCTACGCCGTGTCGGGTTCGTTCTCGCGCTCGGCGGTCAACTTCGAGGCGAAGGCGGTGACGGGCTTCTCGTCCATCATCACGGCGCTGCTGGTCGGGCTGACGCTGCTGTTCCTGACGCCGCTGTTCTACCACCTGCCGCAGCCGACGCTGGCGGCGGTCATCATTCTCGCCGTCGCCGGCCTCGTCAAAATCAAGCCGTTCAGGAACATGTGGCGCGTGCAAAGGCACGACGCCGTCGTCGCGCTGATTACCTTCGCGGTGACGCTGTTCTACGCGCCGCACCTTGAAAACGGCATCCTGACCGGCGTGCTGCTGTCGCTCGGGCTGTATGTGTACCGGACGATGCGCCCGAGCATCTCGATTCTTGCGCGCCACCCCGACGGCACGCTGCGCGACGCCATCGTCCACATCCTGAAGGTGTGCCCGAAAATCGCGATTGTCCGCTTCGGCGGGCCGCTGTTCTTCGCCAACACCGGCTATTTCCAGGCGCAGATACTCGAGCGCGTCGCCAGCCACCCGGAATTGCGGTTCATCATCGTGGACGCCGTCTCGATGAACGAGATTGACGCGACCGGCGAGGAGATGCTGCACCAACTGGCGCGCGACCTCGTCGGCCTGCACATTGAATTCCTGTTCACGCGCGTGCCGACGCCGGTGATGGACACTTTCAAGCGCAGCGGCTTCGCCAGCCCCGAATGGGCCGACCACTTTTTCAGAAACCGCGACGACGCGCTTGAATACGCCTGGAGCGCGCTGCAAGAGCAGGGCGATTGCGAGTGCCCGGTCGAGGGCTGCGGCACCGGCAACTTCGCCGGCTGCCTGCTGCAAAAGAGCCGGCGCACGCCGAACACGCTGCTCGGCATCATCGCCGGGCAGCCGAACCCGCCTCGTACAGCAGATTGAACACGGGCCGCCCCTGCGCGCGCGCGCGCCGCTCGAAGCGCGACAGCGGGCGCCACGGCGGGCGTTCGGTTGCCGCCGCCGTGAACAGGCCGGCGGCGGCGACGGCGTCGCGCATCGCCCGCGCGTAAGGCGCCCAGTCGGTCGCCAGGTGCAGGCGCCCGCCGTCGCGCAGCGTCCGCGCCAGCGCGCCGATGAACGCGGGCTGCACCAGCCGGCGTTTGTGGTGGCGTCTTTTCGGCCACGGGTCGGGAAACAGTATCATCACCCGGTCCAGGCCGGCGCCCGCCAGATGACGGCTCACCACCGTCGCCGCGTCGCCGCGAATGATGCGCAGGTTCGACAGTTCGGCGGCGGCGGCCTTTTGCAGCAGCGCGCCGATGCCGGGGCGCCAGACTTCAAGGCCGAGAAAGTCGCTGCCGGGGTCTTCGGCGGCCATCGCCGCCAGCACTTCGCCGTTGCCGAAACCGATTTCCATGACGACGGCGGCGTCGCGCCCGAAGACGCCGGCGAGGTCGAGCGCGCCCGGCGGCAACTCAACGCCGAAGCGCGGCCAGTGTTTTTCCAGCGCGCCGCGCTGCGCCGGCGTCAGGCGCCCCTCGCGCAGCACATAACTTCTGACCGGGCGCCGCGCGGGCGCTTCGGCGCTGCCGCGGTTCATCGCCGGGCGGTCAGAAAAACAGGCGCTCGCCGGGCGACGACGCCGCCGCGAAACGCCGCCGCGGCATGCGCCCGGCAAGCCACGCGCGGCGCCCGGCCTCGACCGCCTGTTTCATCGCGGTCGCCATCAGCGGCGGGTCGCCGGCCTCGGCGATGGCGGTGTTCATCAGCACGCCGTCGCAGCCGAGTTCCATCGCAATCGCCGCGTCCGACGCGGTGCCGACGCCGGCGTCCACGATGATCGGCACCGATGCGTTCTCGACGATGGTCGCGATGTTGAGGGGGTTGCGGATGCCCAGCCCGGAGCCGATGGGCGCCGCCAGCGGCATCACCGCGACGCAGCCGGTGTCTTCAAAGGCGCGCGCGGCAATGGGGTCGTCGTTGGTGTACACCATCACATCGAAGTTGTCGGCGACCAGCGTGGCGGCGGCTTTCAGCGTTTCGCGCACATCGGGGAGCAGCGTTTTCCCGTCGCCCAGCACTTCCAGTTTGACCAGCCGCGCGCCGTCCAGCAGTTCGCGCGCGAGGCGGCAGGTGCGCACGGCGTCGTCGGCGCTGTAACAGCCGGCGGTGTTCGGCAGGATGGTGTAGCGCGGCGGCGGCAGGATGTCGAGCAGGTTCGGTTCGCCCTTGTTTTGGCCGGCTTTCTGACCGATATTCGTGCGCCGGATGGCGACGGTCACGATTTCGCAGCCGGAGTTTTCAACCGCCTCGCGCGTCTGCTCCAGGTCGCGGTACTTGCCGGTGCCGAGCAGCAGGCGCGATTGCCAGGTCCTGCCGGCGAAGGCCAGCGGCTGGTCGCGGTTGTCGGTGGGTTTCGCCGTCATTCGCGGTCAGCCGCCGCCGATGGCTTCGATAATCTCGACCCGGTCGCCCGCCGACAGCCGGAACGCGGCGTGTTCGGCGCGCGGAACCACGCCGCCGTTGACCTCGACCGCAATCTTGCGCCCCGCCGCCAGCGTCTCGACCAGCGCGCCGAGCGTGGCGCCGTCCGGCAGCGTGCGCGCCGTGCCGTTGACCCGGATTTCGATGCTCCCCATGCGTTGATTATAGCCCGCCCTGCGGCGCGGCCACGGCGCGGCGGACGGCTTCGGTCAGTTGCGACAGTTCGCCGTCGCCGATGATGTAGGGCGGCATCAGGTAGATCAGGTTTCGGAACGGGCGTATCCACACGCCCTGTTCAATGAAGGCGCGGCACAGCGCGGCGACATTCACCTCTTGTTCCAGTTCAACGACGCCGATGGCGCCCTTGACGCGCACATCGCGCACGCCCGTTGACGCGCGGCACGGCGCCAGTTCGTCGCCGAGGCGGCTTTCAATGCGCGCAACGCGCGCGCGCCAGTCGCCGCGCGCGAGCAGGTCGAGGCTGGCGCAGGCGACCGCGCAGGCCAGCGGGTTGGCCATGTAGGTCGGGCCGTGCATCAGCACGCCCGGCTCGCCGCCGTCGAGCGCGTCGCTGATTTCACCGCAAGTAATCGTCGCCGCGAGGCTCAGGTAGCCGCCGGTCAGGGCCTTGCCGATGCAAAGGATGTCGGGCGCCGCGCCCGCGTGTTCAAGCGCGAACAGGCGCCCGGTTCTGCCGAAGCCGGTCGCGATTTCGTCGAAGATCAGCAGCACGCCGTGGCGCTCGCACAGTTCGCGCGCGTGGCGCAGGTAACCGGCGCCGTAGATGCGCATGCCGCCGGCGCCCTGGACGACGGGCTCGAGTATCAGCGCGGCGGTCTCGTGCGCGTGCGCGCCGAGCGCGCGTTCCAGTTCGGTCACCGCCTCCATGTCGCAGTCGCCGCCGCAGCGCGGTGCGCGCACGAAGAGTTGTTCGGGCAGCGTGCCGCGAAACAGATGGTGCATGCCGCCGTCCGGATCGCACACCGACATCGCCGCGAAGGTGTCGCCGTGGTAGCCGTGGCGCAGCGCCAGCAGCCGCGTCTTGCCCGGTTTGCCTTTCGCGCGCCAGTATTGCAGCGCCATCTTGACGGCGACCTCGACCGACACCGAGCCGGAATCGCAGAAGAAAATCCGGTCGAGGCCGTCCGGCAGCAGCGCGCACAGCCGCCGCCCCAGTTCGACGGCGGCAGGGTGCGTCAGGCCGCCGAACATGATATGCGCCATTTGCGCGAGTTGGCGTTCCAGCGCCTCGTTCAGCGCCGGGTGGTTGTAGCCGTGTATCGCCGCCCACCACGACGACATGCCGTCCACCAGTTGCCTGCCGTCGGCCAGTTCCAGGTGCACGCCGCGCGCCGCGACCACCGGCGCCGCGCCGCCGCCGCCGCGCATCGCGCTGTACGGATGCCACAGGTGGTCGCGGTCGAAAGCCGCCATCGCGTCATCGAAGGTGGTCATCGCGGGGGGGCGCGGGAATGTCAGGCGCCGGCAATCGGCGGGTGGTAGATCAACTGCACGCGGTTGCCCGCCGGGTCGCGGCAGTAGAAACTGCGCGCGCCGTCGCGGTGCGTTTTCGGCGGCGCCTCGATGGCGACGCCGTGTGCGGACAGAAAGCGGTGCCAGGCGTCCACATCGTCGGCGCGGCGCAGCAGGATGCCGATGTGGTCGAGCGCGCCGCCGGCGCGCGCGTCGGGCGCCCGGTGCAGCGCGAGGTTGTCGGCGCCGGAAGTCAGGTAGAGGTTGTCGTCATCGGGGCGCCATTCGGTCTCGTAGCCGAGCAGCGCATAGAAACGCGCGCACCCCTCCAGGTCGCTGACGGCCAGCGCGACATGGCGCAGGCCGGCGGTTGCGGGCGGCTTCACAATTCGACGATCTCGTAGTCGTATTTGATGTCGGCGGTTTTTTCGAGCATCTTCGACACCGACGAGTGTTTTTCGGCGGAAGCGCGCACCGCCTTTCGCACCTCGTCGTCGCTGATGGCGTGGCCGCTGACGGTGAAGTGGCCGCGGATGCGCGTGAACACGGCGGGTTCGGTGTCGGCGCGCTCGGCCTCAAGGCGTATCTCGACATCGCGCACATCCTGGCCCGCGGCTTTCAGCATTTTTACGATGTCAAAACTGCTGCAACCGCCGAGGCCCATCAGCACCATCTCCATCGGGCGCGGCGCCAGGTTGCGGCCTCCGGCCTCCGGCGCGCCGTCCATTGAAACGCAGTGCCCGGAGCCGGATTCGCCGACAAACGACATGTAGCCGGTCCATTTCACTTTCGCCTTCATGCAAGCAGTTCCCTCAGTTTATCGCCCGGGTTTTCCGCCGTCATCAGCGCCTCGCCAATCAGGCAGGCGTAAACCGGGCCGTCGCGCAGGCGCCGGATGTCGGCGCACGAATGAATGCCGCTTTCGCTGACGACGATTTTATCACCGGGGACTTGCGCCGCAAGGCGCAGGCTGGTCTCAAGCGAGACCTCGAATGTGTTCAGGTCGCGGTTGTTGACGCCGATCAGTTCCGGGCCGTCGCCGGGTTTCAGCACGCGGGCGAGTTCGGCCTCGTCGTGCACTTCGGCCAGCACATCCATGCCGAGGCCGCGCGCCGTCTCGAACAGGTCGCGCAGCAGGCCGTCGTCCGGCAGCGCCGCGGCAATCAGCAGCACGGCGTCGGCGCCGACCGCCTTGCTCTCGTGCAGTTGGTACGGGTCAATGATGAAGTCCTTTCGCAGCGCCGGCAGCGGGCAGTGGCGGCGCACCAGGTCGAGGATGGCGCCGGAGCCTTTGAAGAAACGGTTGTCGGTCAGCACCGACAGGCAGGCGGCGCCGGCGGCCATGTAGTCGCGCGCGATGGCGAGCGGCTCGAACGGCTCGCGCAGCACGCCCTTGCTGGGCGATGCGCGCTTGATTTCGGCGATGACGGCGGTTTGGCGGGCCGACACGAGGCCGCGCAGTTTCTGCGCGAAGCCGCGCGCGGCGGACTGCTCTTTGGCAAAGTCCTGCAAGTCCGCGACGCTGTACCGGTCTTTGCGCTGTTGTATCTCGTCTCGTTTGTGCGCGAGAATCTGGCCGAGTATTGTTTCAGCCATCGGTTGGCCGCGCCAGTCGGTTGCTGGCCTTAACCAGCGCGTCGAGTTTGGCCGCCGCGCGCCCGTCGCGCAGCGCGCGCCGCGCCATGTCGGCGCCCTCGCGCAGGCCGCCGGCGAGGCCCGCGATGTAAAGCGCGGCGCCGGCGTTGACGGCGACGGCGTCGGCGGCGGCGCCCGGCTCGCCGGCCAGCACCGCGCGCAGCATTCTCAGGCTGTCTTCGGGCGACGAGACGCGCAGCGCACCGGCGGGCGCGCTGTCGCAGTTGAAGTCGGCGGGCGTCAGCGTGCGCCGCCCGCCGCCGTTTTCGGTTTGCTCAAACACCTGCGTCGGCGCCGCCGTGCTGATTTCATCGAGGCCGTCTTCGGAGTGCACCGTCATCACGCGCCGCACGCCGGTGGTGGCGGCGGTCTCCGCCATCGGCTCAAGCCAGCGGGCGTCGAACACGCCGATGACGCGGCACGGCGCGGCGGCGGGGTTCAGCAGCGGCCCCAGCAGGTTGAACAGGGTGCGCGTGCCGATGGCCTTGCGTACCGGCGCGACCTGTTTCATCGCCGGGTGAAAGCACGGCGCGAACAGAAAGCCGATGCCGGTTTGGCGGATGCATTCGGCGGCCTGTTCGGCGCCGAGTTCAAGGCGGACGCCGGCGGCCTCCAGCACATCGGCGCTGCCGCTTTGGCTTGATACCGAGCGGTTGCCGTGCTTGGCGACGGTCGCGCCGGCGCCCGCCGCCGCCAGCGCCGCGCCGGTGGAGATGTTGAAAGTGCCGGCGCCGTCGCCGCCGGTGCCGCAGGTGTCCACCAGGTTGTCGGCGGCGACGGAAACGGGCACCGCGAACTGCATCAGCGTGCGCGCCGCCGCGGCGATTTCGGTCACGGTCTCGCCCTTGTCGCGCAGCGCGACAAGAAAGGCGCGCGCCTGTTCGGCGCCGGCGGCGCCCGTCATCATCTCGCGCATCGCGCCGGCCATCGTCTGCTCGTCCAGGTTGTCGCCGCGCGCGAGTCTGGCGATGGCGGCGTCCATCAATGATTCAGGCATCTTCGAGAAAGTTTCTCAGCAGTTGGTGGCCGTGCTGCGTGAGGATGGATTCCGGGTGAAACTGCACGCCGGCGACGCGGTGCTGCTTGTGGCGCACGCCCATGATTTCGCCGTCGCCGTTGTCGTCGTCGCCGCCGTCGTGCTGCGTCCACGCGGTGACTTCGAGGCAGTCCGGCAGCGTGTCTTTTTCAATGACGAGCGAGTGGTAGCGCGTCGCCTCGAACGGGCTGGCGAGCGATGTGAACACGCCGTCGCCGCGGTGGTGGATCATCGAGGTTTTGCCGTGCATGATTTGCCGCGCGCGGACGATGCGCCCGCCGAACGCCTGGCCGATGGCCTGGTGGCCGAGGCACACGCCGAGTATCGGCACGCTGCCGGCGAAGGCGCGCACCGCCTCAAGCGAGACGCCGGCCTCGTCGGGCGTGCACGGCCCCGGCGAGATGACGATGCGTTCGGGGCGCATGTCGCGGAGGCCGGCGGCGCCGGCCTCGTCGTTGCGCACGACCCTGACCTCGGCCCCCAGTTCGCCCAGGTATTGCACCAGGTTCCAGGTGAACGAATCGTAGTTGTCTATCATCAATATCATCGTCTTGGCCGTGCCGGTGCGATTGTATCAGGGCAGTTCGCAGGCGATGGCCGCCGCCTCGAACATCGCGCGCGCCTTGCTCATGGTTTCCTCCCACTCGCGTTCGGGGCGGGAGTCGTACACGAGGCCGGCGCCGGCCTGCACAATCAGCGCGCCGTCCTTGATGACCGCGGTGCGGATGGCGATGGCGGTGTCCATCGTGCCGTTCCAGCCGATGTAGCCGACGGCGCCGGCGTAGATGTTGCGCTTGACCGGCTCGAGTTCGGCGATGATCTCCATCGCGCGTATCTTCGGCGCGCCCGACAGCGTTCCCGCCGGGAAGGCCGCGCGCAGCGCGTCCATCGGGCCGACGCCGTTTCTCTTTTGCGCGGTGACATTGGAGACGATGTGCATGACATGCGAATAACGCTCGACGATCATCCGCTCGGTGACCCGCACGCTGCCGGTTTGCGCGATGCGCCCGAGGTCGTTGCGCCCGAGGTCTATCAGCATCAGGTGTTCGGCGAGTTCCTTCGCGTCGGCCAGCAGTTCGCGCTCAAGGCGCAGGTCTTCGTCGTGGTCGCGCCCGCGCGGGCGCGTGCCGGCGATCGGGCGCAGCGTCAGTTGCCCGTCTTCAAGCCGCACCAGAATCTCCGGCGACGAGCCGACGATTCGGAAATCCTCGAGGTCGAGGTAATACATGTAGGGCGACGGGTTGAGGCGGCGCAGCGCGCGGTAGAAGTTCAGGTCGGCGCCGCGGAAGGGCGCCTTGAGGCGCTGCGACAGCACGATTTGCATCGCGTCGCCGGCGGCGATGTAGTCGCGGCAGGTGCCGACCGCGCGCAGGAAGGCGTCGCGCCCGAAACTGGAGACGAACGCGTGTTCCAGTGTCGGCGGCGCCTGGGGCGCCGCCTGCGTTGGGGGTAGGGGTGCCGCCTGCGTTGGCGCCTGGGGCGCCGCCTGCATTGGTGGCGGCACTGTCGCCGACTGCATTGGCGCCTGGGGTGCCGCCTGCGTTGGTGGCTGGGGTGCCGCCTGCGTTGGTGGCGGCGGCAGCGGTTCGCGCAGGCGTTGTTCCAGTTGTGCGAGGCGTTCGCGGGCGCGTTGCCAGGCGTCGTCCTGCGAGGTGTCGGCCAGCACAATCAGCGACAGCGTGCCGCGCAGGTTGTCGAACACCGCGACCTGTTCGGACACCAGCAGCAGGATGTCGGGCGTGCCGAGTTCGTCCGGGTTGGCGCTGCCGGCCAGGCGCGGCTCGATGTAGTGGACGGTCTCGTAGCCGAAGTAGCCGACCAGCCCGCCGATGAAGCGCGGCGCCGCCTCGATTTGCGGCACGCGGAACGCCGCGGCGTAGCGTTCAATCCACGCGAGCGGGTCGTCGGTGTCGTGCTGTTCGTCTATCCGCCCGTCGCGGTGGACGGCGACGCGGCGCCCGCAGACGCGGATGTGGCGGCGGCAGTCGAGGCCGATGATCGAGTAGCGCCCCCAGTGTTCGCCGCCGCTGACCGATTCCAGCAGGTAACTGTACGGGTGGTTCGCCAGTTTCATATAGACGCCGACCGGCGTGTCGAGGTCCGCCGGCACTTCATGCACCAGCGGGATGTGCGTGTAGCCCTGCCGCGCCAGGCGCCGGTATTCGTCGCGCGTGATCATGCGCGGGTGTCAGGCCGCTTTCAGCGCCGCGCGCATGTCGGCGATGACGCGCCCGTAGTCGGCGGCGCCGAACACCGCCGAACCGGCGACGAAGGTGTCGGCGCCGGCGGCCTTGATGGCGGCGATGTTGTCGCACTTGACGCCGCCGTCCACCTCAAGGCGGATGTCGCGCCCGCTGTCGTCAATCAGTTTTCGCGCCTGGCGAAGTTTCTCGAGCGTCGCCGGAATGAACTGCTGGCCGCCGAAGCCGGGGTTGACCGACATCAGCAGTATCATGTCAATCCGTTCAAGCGCCCATTGCAGGCAGTCGAGCGGCGTCGCCGGGTTCAGCGCCAGCCCGCCCTTGCAGCCCTTGTCGCGTATCAGTTGCAGGCTGCGGTCCACATGCTCGCTGGCCTCGGGATGGAAGGTGACCCACGACGCGCCGGCCTCGATGAATTCCTCGATCAGCCGGTCCACCGGCTTGACCATCAGGTGAACATCAATCGGCGCCGTGATGCCGTACTCCCGAAGCGCGCGGCACACCATCGGCCCGAAAGTCAGGTTGGGGACATAGTGGTTGTCCATCACATCGAAGTGAATCATGTCGGCGCCGGCGTCGAGCACGGCCTGCGTGTCTTCGCCGAGCCGCGAAAAATCAGCCGACAGAATGGAGGGGCAAATCAGGTCTTTCATTGTTTGTCTGCAAGGGGGTTGCGCCAATGCCGCCAATTTTACACAGAGTGCGCCCAAATCGGCGAATTTCAGGCGGCGCGGCGCTTGTCCGGCGGTTTACCTGGCGTGATGCGCGGCGGATGGAGAAAGGCCGCCCCGGAGGCGGCCTTTCGGTTTGTGCGGACAAGGTCCGGGATGAGTCAATTGGCCGCAGGCAACTGCAACGCCGAGATAAGCAGCTGCATGGATTGCATGTGGTTGCCAAAAACGCTGATGGCAAAGCCCACCAACCCCATAGCCACCACGATAGTGGTCAGGGATGTGCCGATGGTCCAGTACACAAGTCTGCGAACATCAGCTTCAAGTGCATCCACTTTTGTTGAGAGCGGAGCAATTGCTTCTTTGACAATTTGTTTTATTCTTGACTCATCCATTTCATTGTTTTCCATGAAATCTCCATTTTTTAGATTTTCCTCCTTGTCGGGGAGATTATAACATGCCGGCGGAGGGGCGGGGTGGCCGGTGGGGAATTACGGCGGGTCGGGGGCGGCGGTGCTGCGCCCTTCCGTGCTGACGGCGCCTTCGAGGAAAACGCGCAGCCGCATCAGCAGCAAGTCGTCCACTATCCGCAGTTGCGCGGTGGACGGGTTGCCGCGGATGACGGGGACATCGCTGCCGGAGGTCTGTGTGAAAGTCAGTGTGACGGTCTGGCTTTCCTCCGGCACGCCGTTGTCCGGTGCGGACAGCACAACCGAGCCGTGTGTTGTCCCCCGTGTGACGGTCAGCGGGTTGGCCAGCGAGTAGCGCGCCGGATTTTCCGGGTCGGCGTTGATATTGAACATGACGGTGCTTGAGACGGGAATGTTCAGGCGGACGGTCACAACCGCGCTGCCGCCTTCCGCCAGCAGGTTGGGGGAAACCGCCAGCGTCGCGACTGGATCGTTGGCCGGGATGGCGACAATCACGGTCATGGCTTCCGTTCCGAGCACATCGGGGCTGGAGGGCGCAATCTGAAGGATGATGGTTTCCATCGTCTCGGTTTCCTCGTCGTCGGTTATCCGGACGGTGAAGCGGGTGCCGGTCGAACCGGCGGCGGCGCGGATGATTGCGGGCGTCACATAGTCGTCGGGATTGGCGCCCGCGAGATGGTTGCGGACAGTGATTGTCATCGAAACGTCCTGCGGCAGCGGATTGAACACAAGACCGACGGTTGCGCTGCTGCCTTCATCCACCGTCAGCATCAGCGGCGAGCCGCCAAGCACGGTCCACGGGTCGTCATTGATTATCTGCACGGCGACGGAGCGGCTGACAGCGACCCAGGCCGGGTCGGATGTATCAAAAGCGGAGATTTGCAGGAATTCCGTCACGGTCGTCGGCTGGACAATCTCGTCCTCGGAAACACCAAAGACAAATCTTTGCTCCTCGTGCCAATTCCCGCTTGTGAATACCGGGAACATGCTGGGTTCAATTATTCTTGGGTTGTCTGCATTAACCCGCAGAATGACATTCCGCCCCGCGTCCGGCGGCGCGCGCGTCAGCGAGACATCGAGGTAGCCGATTGCGCCTTCCGCCACGGTGGTTTGCGAGGCGTGAATGTAAATGCCGCGCTCGACATCCACCTGCACGGTGACGGAGCGGCTGACGGCGGCGTAAGCCGGGTCGGACTGCGCCGCGTCAACGGAGAGTTGCAGGGTTTCGACGGGGCCTCCGGGAAAGACGCCGACGAGGGTGCCGAAATCAATTCGCTGCGGCAGGTGCCAGTTTTCCCGCGTGAATGTCAGGGCGCCGGGGTTGATTCCGGTTATCCTGCCTGCGGTGGCGGTTGTGGCCCGGACAACGACACGATGGGGCGCTCCCCGAGGTTCGCGCGTCAGCGAGACATCTAAATAGCCGTTTGCGCCTTCCATCACCATGGTTTGCGAAGAATGAATGCGGATGCCGGGTTCGGTTACCGAAAAAAGCGCGTTGGCGATGTTCAGCGCGCCGCCGCTTGCGACCCTGCCCCTGTCGATGGAGTCGGTGGGGAACTTGTCCACATTGTCCAGCAGCGCGGCGCGCACCTCGCCGACGCTCAGGCCGGGCCGGTGCGCCCACAGCAGCGCCGCGGCGCCTGCGACATGAGGCGCCGC
>JAPPQC010000037.1 GCA_028817225.1 Gammaproteobacteria bacterium
CTTGCAGGTTCGGCATGTCGGCGAAATCCCCCGCCCGCAACTGAACGCTGGCGCCGCCGGAAGTGACGGTCAGCGCTGTGATGCTCGCCATCTGCGCCGTGCTGACCGAGGCGCAGGCCGGGGCCGGACTCAAACTTGCCAGAATCGCGTGCTCCACGCGGTCGCTGCGGTCGCAGATATAGACGCGGTCCGGCAGCGAGACGACGACGGGCAACGGCAAACTCGCCCCGGCGCCGGCGTACGACGCCGTCAGCGTAACCGTCGAGACACCGGCATCCGCGTCTTCCGGCGGCTGCGTCAGCAAAATCGCGCCCGATGAGGTGTCCGCATGGAACAAACCGCCGCCGCCGGCCAGCGTCCAGACAACGCCGCTCGTGACAACGGCGCTGTCGGCGCGCACCAGCGGCCTGATGCCGCGCACCTGCGCGCCCGCCGCGGCGCCGACGGTGACGGCGTTTTGCGCGTCATCGCCGTCGGCAAGCGACAAGGCGCCGAACACCTCGATGGCCGCCGTGTGCGTCGCGGGCGCGCCCCTGTAATCCGTGCCGACGACGAGGTCGTGCCGCCGCGCCGCCGGCAGCGGCCAGCCGCCGTGCGCGGACAATGCGCCGCTTGCGGTGTCAATCGCGAACAAGCCGCCGGCGTCCGACACCAGCAAATAAGATGTTTCCGTTGAAGCGGCGGCGTCCACCAGAATCCGCGGCGCCCACCCGGCCACGCCGGTTCCGGACGACACGCCCCTCCAGATGCGGTTGGGTTCGGGATTGGTGTCTTCAATCACGACCGGCTCGAGTATCGTAACCGGCAGGGGCGGTGCGATGTATTGCCATGGCCCGGGCGAGAAGACCGCGAGCGTCGCTTCACTCCCTTTTCCTTCCAGATCGGGGCCCGATCTGCTAATCCAGGACAAGGACACCGTTTCATGCTCGCGGTTGTCATCCGCGTCGCCGGTCACCGTCACCTCGATCCGGGTCGTTTCAGCGGAAAACCTGAACCTCAGACTGACCGGCTGCAGGGAAAGCCGGCCTTGCGATGCCACGGAGTCGTATCTCAAATCCATCCCGCCGTTGACTCCCGGAAGAGCGTCCATTTCAATCCGGAGCCGGCGGGGTTGCCCTTCGGTCACAACAAAACTCGACGACACCGTCCTGCCGGTGTCCGCATCAATGTAGCGAATGCTGCCAAGATAGTCCGGAGCGCCGCTGCGGGTTCCGTCAACAAGCAAACTCCCCCTGTTTTCGATGGTGCACGAGGACGACACAACTCTTTTCAGGTCCGCCAGCATCCTGATTGGCAAGCGGTCCAGCGGATTGTGATTTATTCGGGTCGTACACAACCCCGTCTGCAAGTGCCGGAAAATATCCATCGGCAAACTGCCGAGATTATTATTCGAAATATCCAGAAACCTGATGACGCCGATGCCCTCGAAAACACCGGACGACAGGCGCTCCAATCCGATACCCGACAAAGACAGGGTGCCGGTGGCGACACTGACGCCGTCGAAATCCCCTCTCTGCAGGGCGGTAACCGACCCGGTAATTCTCAGTGCGGTGAATGCCAGAGGCGCGGCGACGAGCGCGCAGTCGCCGCTGTTCTTCGCCGCCAGAATGGCCCACTGCACCGCCGGCGTGCGGTCGCAGATGTTCACCGTCTGCGCCGATGCGGGCGCATTCAGGCAGACAAGCAGCGCCGCAAAAAGGAGATAAAGGAGAACATCCGGAATAAAAGGCCCCCTGCGGGGCTTGACGAAGTCCCGTGGGAAATCCTGTGCCTCACGCGAGTCCCGACGGCACGGATTGGAATGGCCGCCATCAATTTCCACTGGCACTTCTGTCTGGGTGGCCCCAATAACATACCAGAGAATCGGGTGCTGTACACGCCCTATGCCATTCGGGGGGGGGGGGGGGGGGGGGGGGGAGCCGGGGGGGCTTGTGCCTTCCCGCGGTTTTCCCCCCCCCCCCCCCCAAACTTCCTCAGCGGCTGGGCCCCCGCGTGGGCGGGCCGCGGACCCCC
>JAPPQC010000038.1 GCA_028817225.1 Gammaproteobacteria bacterium
CTCCAACACCTCCGCCGCCACAACAACCCCGTCTTCATCCGCATAAAGCCACGCCCCCGGCGTAAATTCAATTTCAGCAAAATAGACCGGCAGATTGACTTTGCCGCGGTCTTTCTTTTCGCTTTTGAGCGGGTGGGTGCCGAGGGCCTTGACGCCGAGCGGCAGGGTTCCGATGACCGCGGAATCGCGGATGCAGCCGTTGATGACGACGCCGCTCCAGTGATGGCGGATTGCGAGTTCGGCGAGTTGGTCGCCGAGCAGGGCGCGGCGCATTGAGCCGCCGCCGTCCACGACCAGAACCCGCCCGCGCCCGTCGCTTTCAAGCGTCTTCCTGACCAGCGAATTGTCCTCGAAGCATTGCACCGTCGCGATGGCGCCGTGGAAAGACCTGGCGCCCCCGAAGTCGCGCAGAACCGGCCGGGCGACGGCCACGCGGTCGGGAAAGGAATCGCAGAGGTCGGCGGTTTTCATGAAATTTTCGGTGAAATAGGCGGCGGAAGTTGCTATTATACCCGGTCTGCCTTACACAAACGGGAGGAAAGGGCACGCCATGAGCAGAAAAAACATGATTGCCGAAATCCAGAAGGATTGGGATGAAAATCCCCGCTGGGCGGGGATTAAGCGCGGCTACCGGGCCGAGGATGTCGTGCGCCTGCGCGGTTCCGTCAGCGTGGAGCATACGCTGGCCCGCAGGGGCGCCGGGAAATTGTGGAAACTCCTGAACGAAGAGCCCTACATCAACAGCCTGGGCGCTCTGACCGGAGGCCAGGCGATGCAGCAGGTCAAGGCCGGCGTCAAGGCCATTTATCTGTCCGGATGGCAGGTCGCCGCCGACGCCAACCTCGCCTGCGAGATGTACCCGGATCAATCCCTGTACCCGGCCAACTCGGTTCCCGCCGTGGTCAGGCGCATCAACAGCGCATTCGCCCGCGCCGACCAGATTGAGTGGGCCAAAGGCAAACACGAGACGGACTTCTTCGCCCCCATCGTCGCCGATGCCGAGGCCGGTTTTGGCGGCGTCCTGAACGCCTTTGAATTGATGAAGGCGATGATCGAGGCGGGCGCCGCCGGCGTGCATTACGAAGACCAGTTGGCGGCGGTCAAGAAATGCGGGCACATGGGCGGCAAGGTGCTGGTGCCGACCCGCGAGGCCGTGCAGAAGTTGATTGCGGCAAGGCTTGCGGCGGATGTCTGCGGCGTGCCGACACTGCTGCTTGCCCGCACCGACGCGCACGCCGCCGACCTGCTGACTTCCGACATAGACGAGCGGGACAAGCCGTTCATCACCGGCGAGCGCACCGGCGAGGGCTTTTACCGCACCAAGGCGGGCTTCGACCAGGCCATTGCCAGGGGAATCGCCTACGCGCCCTATGCCGACCTGCTGTGGTGCGAGACCGCGGTGCCCGACCTCGGCGACGCGCGCCGCTTCGCCGAGGGCGTTCACAAGGAATATCCGGGCAAGATGCTCGCCTACAACTGCTCGCCCTCGTTCAACTGGAAGAAGAAACTCGACGATGCGACCATCGGGAAATTCCAGCGCGAACTCGGCGCCATGGGCTACAAATTCCAGTTCATCACGCTGGCCGGAATCCACAACATGTGGTACCACATGTTCGACCTTTCCAGCCATTATGTCGAGACCGGAATGAAAGCCTATGTCGAGATGGTGCAGGAGAAAGAGTTCGGCGCGATCGACAGGGGCTACACATTCTCCAGCCACCAGGCGGAAGTGGGCACCGGTTATTTCGACGATGTCACGACGGTCATTCAGGGCGGTTCCTCGTCGGTCACGGCCTTGACCGGCTCGACCGAAGAAGACCAGTTCTGATTCGCCGCCGCCGCGCACAGCACGATTGCAGCGAGCGATGACGCCGCCGGTTTCCAGCCATGTCCGCAAGCCGCCGCAGGGCGGGCGCATCCGGGCCGCCGCCGGCGGCTTTGAGGTGCCCGACCGCCCGGTGATTCCGTTCATCGAGGGCGACGGCATCGGCGCGGATGTAACGCCGGTCATGCAGCGCGTGGTGGACACCGCCGTTGACAGCGCCTACGCCGACCGCAGGCGGATTGAATGGATGGAGGTGTACGCCGGCGAGAAGGCGATGGCTCTCTACAACGAGTGGCTGCCCCGCGAGACCTTCGACCTGATTCGGGAATACTCGGTCGCAATCAAGGGGCCGCTGACCACGCCGGTCGGGGAGGGCATGCGCTCGCTGAATGTGGCGATTCGCCAGGAACTGGATTTGTACGCCTGCGTCCGGCCCATCCGCTATTTTCCGGGAACCCCGACTCCGATGAAAGACTCGGAGACGACCGACATGGTGGTTTTCCGCGAGAACACCGAGGACATCTACGCCGGCATCGAATGGCCGGCGGATTCCCCGGAAGTCCGGAAGGTTCTCGATTTTCTGACCGGCAAGATGGAGGTCGGCGGCATTCGCTTCACCGACTCCTGCGGCATCGGCATCAAGCCGGTTTCCAGGGAAGGCTCCCAGCGGCTTGTCAGAAAAGCCATTCGCTACGCGATCGACAACGACCGCAGTTCGGTGTCGCTGGTGCACAAGGGCAATATCATGAAATACACCGAAGGCGCTTTCCGCAACTGGGGGTATGAACTGGCGGTGAGCGAATTCGGCGCCGAGCCGGTTGACGGCGGCCCGTGGCACAGAATCCGCCACCCCGGGAACGGGCATGAAATCATCATCAAGGATGTCATCGCCGACAACTTCCTGCAGCAGATTCTGCTGAAGCCGGACGAATACGATGTCATCGCGACGCTGAACCTGAACGGCGACTACATCTCCGATGCGCTGGCCGCCCAGGTCGGCGGCATCGGCATCGCGCCCGGCGCCAACATGTCCGATTCCGTCGCGGTTTTCGAGGCGACGCACGGCAGCGCCCCGAAGTATGCCGGGAAAAACCGGGTGAACCCGGGCTCCATCATCCTGTCGGCGGAGATGATGCTGCGCCACCTCGGCTGGCTCGAGGCCGCGGACCTGGTGCTGAAAGGCATCGCCGGCGCCATCGCGGCGAAGACGCTGACCTACGACCTCGCCCGCGTGCGCGGCGGCATCTTCACCCGCGGGCGCAAAATCAGCAGCCGCCAGGATGTGGACGCCGAATTGCAGCGTTTGATTCCGGGCGCCGTCCTCGTCACCACCAGCGGCTTCGGCGACGAGATCATCAAGAACATGGGGGCGTAACGCCGCCCGGCGCGCCTGCTTCCCCCGCGCCTTGTTTATTCACTCTTGTTTGTCTGTCAGAGGCCGACCGGCAAAAACACCGTCGCCGCCCCGTGTATCGTCCGGTTGATCAGGCGGTCGCCCTTGTTCTCGAAAACCGTGGCCGTCAAATCCTGCAGCGCCGTCATTTTGTCGATGGCCGTGAAAACCCCGCCGTCGCCGGTGCGGACCGGCGCCGGGCCGGACTGCCGCCGGAGTCTCTCCTTCCATATCTCGAGGTTGCGGGCGCTGTTGTAGAGTTTTTGCGCGTCCAGAAAGTCGAACATGAAGATTTCCCTCTGGCCGTTGTATGCGCCGCGTATCATGCCGCTGATGCCGAGCATCATCGCAAACACCCTGTCGCCGCGATAGGCCGGGTCGAAGGCCAGTTCAACGGCCTGCACGCCCTGCTTGTGGCCTGTCTCCTCGTATGCGACCTCCAGCGGATATTCGATGATTTGCTCCATCCGGGCTTCCAGCGTGGCGCCGGGCACCCTGCCCAGTTCATCCGGATTGTGGCGGTAGAGCGCGAGCGCCAGTTGGCGCAGGTATTCGTTCAGCGCCTTGATGGTGGTGCCGGTCGCCATGTCAATCTCGGTTTTTCCAATGTTGGTCAGCGTGCGCATCCCGCCGCAGCCGGGCTGCAACGCGAGCAGCAGCGCAAGGGCGCACCCGGCGGCGGTTCCTTTGCGCGCCGCCGCCAATCCTTTTATAATCTGTCGTTGCGTTTTCACCGGACTCCGTTTTGCGGTTGACGGCGAATATTACCAGATGATGAAGGCACTTTTGTTGATTGCCCACGGCAGCCGCCGGCGGGCCTCGAACGACGAGATAGGCCAACTCGCGGAGCGGTTGCGGCGCAAGGCGGGCGACCGTTTCCACTGCGTGCGCCACGCCTTTCTCGAACTGGCCGAGCCTTCGATCGCCGACGGCATACAGCAGTGCATTGACGCCGGCGCCGACGAGGTGTACGCGCTGCCGTACTTCCTGGCCGAGGGCAACCATGTCGCGAAAGACATTCCCGCCGAGATTTCACGCAAGCAAAAGGAGCGCCCGGCGGTCAAAATTCACCTGTGCGGTTATCTGGGGCAGGCGGACGAACCCGTCGCCGACCTGCTGCTGCAAATCGCGGAGAAACAAATCAATGGATAAGCCCGGCACTTTCATCGAATCAAACCTGATCAAGCGCAGGCTCTTTTTCGCGGCGGGGCACATTTGCACTTTTCTGGGGGTGATCGCGCTGATACTGCCGCTGATTCCGACATCGCCCTTTCTGATTGTCGGCGCCGCCTGCTACGCGCGTTCTTCCGAGAAATTCCACCGGCTGCTACTGACAAACCGTTATTTCGGGCCGGTTATCCGCCAGTGGGAGCAAAACCGCTGCCTTGAGAGAAAGGTCAAACTGATGGCGGTCGCGGTGCTTGCCGCGGCGTTCCTGTCCTCGGCGTTTCTGTTCCTTGAAACATGGCCGGCGCGCGGCCTGGTCATCCTGGTCGGCCTGATTGCGATACTCTGCGTGGCCGGCATACCGGCTTGCCGCGGCAAGGACGGCGCGGAATAATGCGGCGATGATACGCACCCCGCCAGCGACCCGCATCGTCAAGTTGTCCGGCGACTACGGGATGAGCGGTTTTGTCATGCGCCGCGGAGGCCGCCTGCCGGAAGTGCAGATTGCCTGCGAGACATGGGGCGAACTTTCGCAGAACCACGACAACGCAATCCTGATCTTCACCGGATTGTCGCCGTCGGCGCACGCCTGCTCGTCGTCGCAAGACCCGGCGCCCGGCTGGTGGGAATACATGATCGGCCCCGGCAAGCCGATTGACACCGACCGTTTCCATGTCATCTGCGTCAATTCGCTCGGCAGTTGCTTCGGCTCCACATCGCCGTCCTCGACCAATCCGGCGACCGGCAGGCCCTACGGCGCCGGTTTCCCGGAACTGACGATCGAGGACATCGCCAAGGCCGGGCACCACGCCCTGAACGACCTCGGCATCGAGCATCTGTTCGCCGTCGTCGGCGCCTCCATGGGCGGCATGAGCGCGCTGGCGTACGCGCTTCAGTACCCCGGTGAAGTCAACTACCTGGCCTGCATCTCGGCGGCGACCCGCGCGCTGCCCTTCACCATCGCCCTGCGCTCGTTGCAGCGCGAGATCATCCGCTGCGACCCGGGGTGGAACGGCGGCGATTATTTCGGGGAGGAAGGCCCCGACTGCGGCATGGTGCTGGCGCGCAAACTGGGCCTGATGTCCTACCGCGCCGCCGCCGAATGGCGCCACCGCTTCAACCGCGCGAGAATGCCGCCGGAAAGGCGCCCGCAGGGGCCTTTTGCCATCGAGTTCGAGATTGAGTCGTATCTCGACTACAACGCCCGCAAATTCGTCAGGACATTCGACGCCAACAGCTACCTGTGCCTGTCGCGGGCGATGGACTGGTTTGATGTCGCCGACCACGGCGGCTCGGTCAACGCCGGGCTTGCGAGAATACACACCCGGCGTTCGCTGATTGTCGGCGTGACCGGCGACATCCTGTTTCCGCTGGAGCAGCAGAAGGAAATCGCGGCGGGCCTGGAAAAAGCCGGCAGGGAGGTGGAATTCGTCGAACTCGGCTCGATTTACGGGCACGACTCCTTCCTCATTGACGAGGAGCGTTTTGCGCCGGTGGTGCGGCGGTTTCTTGACGAAGCGGCGCGGGAGCAGGCGGCGGACGCGCGCTGAGCGGCGCCGTCAGCGCTCCCCAATCGGCGTGAAGGCCCTTTCGCAGCGCCCGGTGTACAACTGCCGCGGGCGCCCGATGCGCGTGTGCTTGTCGGCCATCATCTCGTTCCAGTGGCTGATCCAGCCGATGGTGCGCGCCAGCGCGAAGATGACCGTGAACATGTCGCGCGGCAGCCCCATCGTGTTCAGGATAATCCCCGAATAGAAATCCACATTGGGGTAGAGTTTGCGGGAGATGAAATAGTCGTCTTCCAGCGCGATTTTCTCCAGTTGCCTCGCGGTCTCCAGCAACGGCTGGTTGTCCCCGCCGACATCAAGTTCCGACAGCAGGTTGTGGCAGGTCTGGCGGATGATCTTGGCGCGCGGGTCGTAGTTCTTGTACACCCGGTGCCCGAACCCCATCAGCCGGAAGTGGTCGTTCTTGTCCCTGGCGCGGTCAATGTAGTACTCAAGCGACTCGCCCGACTCGACGATGTCCTCCAGCATGCGGATGACCGCCTCGTTGGCGCCGCCGTGCGCCGGCCCCCACAGCGACGCGACCCCGGCGACCAGCGCCGCATACGGGTTGGTCTCGGTGCTTCCGCTGAGGCGCACCGTCGAGGTGGAGGCGTTCTGCTCGTGGTCGGCGTGCAGAATCAAAATCAGGTCCATCGCGTCAACGAATGTTTTCCTCAACGACGCCTTGCCGTCAAACTTGCCGAACGCCATCTGCAGAAAACCCTCGGTGTACGACAGCGCCGGGTTGCGCCGCCGGAAAGCGTCGCCGTTGCGGTGGCACATCAGCCAGGCGGTGATGGTCGCCATTTTCGCAATCAGACGGTGCGCCGAAAGTTCGCGGTACTGCGGGTCGTGCACCGCCGTCTCGTCGTGGTAGAGCGCTGCCAGGTAACTGACCGCCGCCATCAGCATCGCCATCGGGTGGCGTTCCCTGCCGAAACAGCCGAGCAATGCGCCCATGGTTTTCTCGTCAATGTGGCTGTGCTGAAGAAGGCTCTGGTTGAACTCATCAAGTTGGCGGCGGTCGGGCAGTTCGCCGTAGAACAGCAAGTAGCAGACTTCCGTGAAGTTGCTCTTTTCGGCCAGTTGCTCAATCGGGTAGCCGCGGTATTTCAGCAGGCCGCGCCCGCCGTCAATGTAGGTGATCTTGCTTTCGCAACTGGCGGTGGAGACAAAGCCGGGGTCAAAGGTGAAATAGCCCAGTTCCGCGTGTATCGGGCGGATGTCGATGATATCGGCGCCTGCGGTTGATTCCAGCACGGGCAACTCGACTTCCTTCTCGCCGCCGGAGCCGGATTCGGTCAGTTTGATTTTCTTTTGTGTCATTTTTGCGGGGGCAATTCCGCCGGGGTAATCCACAAGTATATATCATTCAGGCGTCGCCGGCCACCAGCGCGGCGAGGAAGTCGGCGATGGCACGCGGATTGTCAATGTCAAGAACCGGAATGCCGATGTCGGCGTCCGGCTTGTCGTTGGTCGCCAGCGCGATGATGTTGCCGTCTTCCGGGTACAGAAGAGGGCGCTTCAATTCCTTGCGGTGCAGTTCAATCTTTGGAAACGGCTCGTGCTTGAAACCCTCTACCAGTATCAGGTCGAGCGGCGCGCCGCCGACAATCGCCACCAGTTCCTCAAGCGGCGTCTCCCGGTCTTCGCCGACATGCTCGTTGACCAGCGCCCAGCGCCGCTTTGATGACACCAGCATGCGCTGCGCGCCGGCTTTTCTGAGTTCGTAACTGTCCTTGCCGGGCCGGTCGGTGTCGAAGTTGTGGTGGGCGTGCTTGATGACGCCGACGCGCACGCCCCGCGCCCGCAGGATTTTCAGCAGTTGGACCAGCAGCGTGGTTTTCCCGGTGCCGCTGTGGGCGCAGAAGCCGACGACGGGAACGGGCGCTTTCATGGCAGGGTGCCGGCCCGCGCCAGGTCTTCGGGCGTGTTCAGGTTGTCGAAGGTTTCGGCCTGGTCGCTGAAGTCGCAGACGGCGGTTTCCGCCTGTTCAAACCAGCGGTCTATCTTGCGCCCGCCGCCGTCCAGAAAATCGTGCAGCGAGCCGTGCAGCGATGTCTTCAGCAGGCAGAACACCGGGTGCAGCCGCCGCCCATCACCGGCGACGGCGATGTCCGCCCGGTTTTCCGACAAGGTTTGGTACAGACGCCGCACCAAATCCTTCGACGGGCGCGGCGTGTCGCACGGCGCGACCGCCGCGTAGGGCGTGGCGGTTTCGGCCAGCGCCGCGCAGATGCCGGCGAGCGGCCCCTGAAAGCCGTCGAGGCCGTCGGTCACCACCGGGTAGCCGTAGGCGCGGTAACGCTCAAGGCTGCGGTTGGCGCTGATAATCAGCGCGCCCGTCTGCGGCGCGATGACCTCGATGACATGCTCGATAAACGGGCGCCCCGCCAGCGGAATCAGGCCCTTGTCCCTGCCGCCCATGCGCGCGCTGCGCCCGCCGGCGAGGATGACGCCGGTGATTTCATTGATTGGGCAGGGCGGTGTTTCCATGCTGCCCTATAATATACGCAGTTCACCGCATCGCCGCCTGCAAGGAGAAATAAATGTCCCACACCAACGAACCAGTCAACGAGCCAGTCAACGAACAAACCAGAACCGAAGTGGAGGCCGCCGTCTATCGGCGGCTGGTCGAGCACCTGCGGGCGCGCACCGATGTGCAGAACATTGACCTGATGAATCTGGCGGACTTCTGCCGCAACTGCCTCGCCAAATGGTACAAGGCCGCCGCCGAGGAACGGGGCGTCGCCGTGGATTACGAACAGGCGCGCGAAATCGTTTACGGCATGCCTTATCCCGAATGGAAGGCCCGCCACCAGAAACCGGCGACGCCGGAGCAGCAGGAGGCCTGGAAGAAGCGGCGCGAATCCTGACGCCCGATGCCGGGACTGGACGACAACCAGCTGCTGCGTTACAGCAGGCAGATTCTGCTGCCGCCAATCGGCGTTGAAGGGCAGGAAAAACTGCTGCGCTCGACGGCGTTGATTGTCGGCGTCGGCGGGCTGGGTTCGCCGGCCTCGATGTATCTCGCTGCCGGCGGCGTTGGCCGGCTGATTCTCGCCGACGACGATGTCGTGGACCTGTCCAACCTGCAACGGCAGATTGTGCACGCAAGCGGCGCCGTCGGCGAGGCGAAGACCGACTCGGCGAAGGCGCGCCTCGCCGGCCTGAACCCCGAAGTGGCTGTCACCGGAATCAGCGAACGCATGAACGTTGAAACATTGCGCCCGCTGGTCGCCCGCTGCGATGTCGCCCTCGATTGTTCGGACAATTTCAAGACACGCTATGCCTTGAACCGCGCCTGTCGGGAAGCGCGCGTGCCGCTGGTCTCCGGCGCGGCCATCCGCATGGAAGGCCAGATCAGCGTGTTCGCGCCGTCGCACCCGCAAAGCCCCTGTTACCAGTGCCTGTACCCGGAAGGCGCAGCCCAAGACGAAGGCTGCGTCACAACCGGCATCCTGTCGCCGCTGACCGGCGTCATCGGCAGTTTGCAGGCGATAGAGGCCGTCAAACTGCTGCTTGGCATCGGTTCCGCGCTGACAGGGCGCCTGCTGCTGTTTGATGCGATGCAAATGCAGTGGCGCGAAGTCGCGCTGAGAAAAAATCCGCAATGCCCGGTGTGCGGACAGGCCCCCGATGGATAAGCCCCTGATGAAAGACAAGCCGGAAACGCCGCACGACGGCGACGCACCGGCGGCGCAGGACGAGCCGTTCGTGTCGCTTGAACTGGAGGGAACCCGCATCGGCATTCTCGGCACCGCGCATGTCTCGGAATCCAGCCGGCGCGAAGTACGCGACCTGATTGACAGCGGCGAATACGACGCCGTCGCCGTCGAGTTGTGCATGAGTCGCCACAAGGCGATTACCGACCCCGGCTCGCTTGCGCGCATGGATTTGTGGCAGGTCATCCGCGAGCGCCGCGTGTTCGCCATCGCCGCGCTGCTGGTTCTCGGCGGCTACCAGCAGCGTATCGCCGAACGTTTCGGCGTTGAGGCCGGAGGCGAACTGAAAGAGGCCGTAGCGCTGGCCGCAAGCCGCGGCCTGCCGCTGGCCGTCATTGACCGCGAAGTCGGCCTGACGCTGAAGCGCCTGTACTTCGGCGTTTCCTGGTGGCGCAGGCCGGCGCTGCTGTCGGGCCTGCTGGCCGGCCTGTTCTACACCGACGAGATTTCGGAAGAGGATGTCGAGGAAGTCAAGCGCAGCGAAACCCTGGAGACCGCGTTCCGCCATCTGCCGTTGATGGAGGGAGAACTGGAGGAAGTGCTGATTGGCGAGCGCGACCGCTACATGGCGGCCAAAATACGCAAGTTCGTGTCGGAGCACAAGCCGGCCTCGTTGCTCGCGGTCGTCGGCGCCGGGCACCTTGACGGCCTGCGGCGGGAATTAAGCGATGCCGCCGATTCTGAGTCCGCCGACGACATCATCGCCCGCCATGAAACAACGCCGACGCCCGCGCGCTGGTGGAAATGGCTGCCGTGGGCGATTGTCGCCGCGATTCTGGCCGGCTTTGCCGCCGGTTTCATGCGCGATTTTGATCTCGGCATCAGCCTGATAGTGGACTGGATACTGATCAACGGCGGACTGGCCGGTCTGGGGGCGGCGCTCGCCTCGGCGCACTGGCTGACGGTCGCGGCGGTTTTTGTGGCGGCGCCGCTGACTTCCATCAACCCGGCCATCGGCGCCGGCATGGTCGCGGCGGCTGTTGAACTCTATTTGAGGAAACCGCGCGTGGCCGATTTTGAGCGACTCAGGACGGACACCGCGAAACTCGCGGGATGGCGGCGCAACCGGGTGGCGAGAACGCTGCTGATTTTCATATTGAGCACGCTGGGATCGGCGGCGGGCACCTACCTCGGCGGCTTTCACATCTACGACAGTCTCGCTTATTCGGGCTTCTGACCGCGCAGGCATTCACGCAGCCCGCCAACAAGACGCCCGACGCCTTCGCCGATGGCGGTGGGCGGCAGCGCGCCGTAGGAAATTCGCAGGCAGGCGCCGTCGCACGGCCCGAATGCCGAGCCTGGAATCACCGCGACGCCGTGCTCGCGCACCAGCGTTTCGGCCAGTCGGTAATCGTCGCAGCGGCGCTTCATTTTCAGGAAGATGTAGAGCGCGCCTTCGGCGGAAGGCGGCTCGACCAGGCCTTCTTCGCTTAACGCCCCGAGTTGCTCCAGGCACAGCGCGCGGTTGGTTTCAATCAGCGACCGCTGTTCGCGCAGGTAATCCCGCTCCCCGTCAAGGCACTGCACGGCAGCGAGTTGCGAGATGGTCGGCGTGCAAATCAGGATGTTGTCCTGCACCTTGGTCATCGCGTCGTGCAGGCTGTCCGGTATCACCATGTAGCCGACCCGCCACGACGCCATGCCGTAACTCTTGGACAGTGTGAACAGCGACAGCGTGTGCGCGCCGGCGCCCGGCAGCGCGCCCGGCGAAAAGTGGCGGTGGTCTTCGTAGGTGAAGTCCTCGTAGGCCTCGTCGCTGATGTGATAGATGCCGCGCCGGGCGCAAAGCCGGTTGACGGCGGTCAGCAGCGCTTGCGGATAAACGCGCCCGGTCGGGTTGTTCGGCGAGACGGTGACCACCGCGCGCGTCCTCGGCGTTATCGCGGCCTCGATTCGCTCCACGACGGGGTGATGGCGCTCCCCGGTTTCAACGACGACCGCGTGGCAGCCGCACATCTCGACGGTCATCTGGTGGTTGAAATACCAAGGCGCCGGCAAAATGACTTCGTCGCCGGGGTCGCAGACGGCCAGCACCAGCGCGTTGAACGCCATGTTGGCGCCGGCGGTGACGAACACCGATGTGCCGTCGCCGACGGTGATGCCGTTGCGCCGCGCGAGTTTGCCGCCGATGGCCTCGCGCAGCGCGGCGATGCCCTCGACCGGGCCGTAAAAATGGCGCCCGGCATCGTTCATCTGCGCCGCCGCCCGTTGCAGCGCGGCGGGCGGCGGCGGGTAGAACACGACGCCCTGTCCGAGTGAAATCGTGCCGGCGCGGCGCGCCGCGAGCCGGTTGATGACCGGAATGACCGGCTCGGCAATCCGCATCATTCTGTGCGCGGCTTTCGGCATCGTCTGTCGGGCTGCGGGCGGGTTATTTCAGCAGCAGGTCTTTCGCCTGATTGATCAGCGCCGCAAGGTGGGCCGAGCCGCCGCGGTCGGGGTGCAGCCTCTGAATCAGGCGCCGGTGCGCCTCGATAATCGCCTCGCGCGCGGCGCCCGGTTTCAGGCCGAGGATGCGCCAGGCTTCTTCCTCGCTGAGGCCGGAAGAGGCCGCCTGCCGCGCCTCGCCGCCCGCCGCATGCTGCGAATGCATCCGGTGATAACTTTGCAGCAGTTCAGCCGCTTGCGGGTCGTTCTTCTGAAACTCCTCCATCAGCGCATCCAGGTCGGCGCGGCCCAGACTGCTGAGGCGGCGCCCCTTGAAGCGCCCGGCGAGAATGCGCCCGTCCACGGTGCCGGTCAGCGGATTGACTTCCAGCAGCAGCGAGCGGCTCTGAAAATTGGCGTGCCCCTGCGAGCCGAAATTGAAATGATGAAACACCCGCGTGAACAGCGGCGCAAACCGCGCCAGCGCAATCAACTTGTACAGCAGCGGCAGCGCCGCGCCGACCGCCGCCGCCAGCCAGTGAAGCCGCCCCGTGGCGGCCAGCGCGACGAGCACGGCGACCGCCGCATACAGCAGATATTTGCGGCGCACGCGCGGCGGTTGCCGCTTGAGCCAGCGCGCCAGCACAAGCACGACGATGACCGCCGCCGCGGTGATTAGAAAGGGCAGCATAACCGGCCATCATATCTGTTTTCATCGCCGGCCTGATAAAATTCGTCGGTCATGCAGTGGTTCAGCGCAGTCGAGACGCCGCTCGACGAGGATTTGAGGCCGTTCAGCCGGTATTTGTCGGAGCACGGCATTTTTCACCGCATCGTCGAGCGGGGAGGGCGCCAGGTCGTGCTGGTTGCGGAGCAGGGCGAGGTTTCCGCCGTGCGCCGCCGGTTTGAGCAGTGGCAGGCGGGCGACCTTGAACTGGCCGCCGCCGCACCCGATGCTTCGCCGCTGCGCTGGCCGGACAGGCGCCGCGTGTTCGCCGTGGTCGGGCGTTATCCCGTGGTCATTCTGCTGGCGCTGCTGAGCATCGCCGGCGCCTGGCTGGTCTGGACGAGGAATATCTTTCTCGTGCATCTGTTGTCTTTCGAGGACCTCGCCATTGCCGTCGGCGGCCAGTGGTGGCGTTTCGTGACACCGGCGTTTCTACACTTCGGCGCCATCCACCTGGTGTTCAACCTGCTGTGGCTGGCCGATTTGGGGCGCCGCGTCGAATCATCGCAGTCCAGCGCCCGATTGCTGCTCATCGCGGCGGTGACGGCGCTGTGCGCGAATGTAAGCCAGTACTGGCACGCTCCCGGAAGCCTGTTCGGCGGCATGTCGGGCGTCGTGTACGGCCTGCTCGGCTATTGCTGGCTGGCGGGCCGTTCCCGCCCGGCATCGCCGCTGCATCTGCCGCCCGGCGTCGTCGCCTTCCTGCTGGTCTGGATGGCGCTCGGCATGACCGGCGTCTTCTCCCTCATCGGCATCCACATCGCCAACGCCGCCCACCTCGGCGGCTTCCTCTCCGGCCTGCTCCTCGCCTGCCTCCCCCCACCCCGCACCCGGCCCGGCGACACATGAGGGTTCTGTGCGGCTTTTTCACCGCCGCGCTGCTGTTCGGCTGCGCGTCGTCGCAAAGCAGTCGGGTGGAATTGCAGGCATCCGGCATCGGCGGCGACACGCGCAATGTCACTGCGCGGATTTATTTTCCGGCGACTTCGCCGCCCCATCCGGTCGTCATTGACCTGCACGGCTGCTCCGGCATCGTGCCGGCGCGCAACCGCTTCTGGAGCGGACAGTTGAATGCCTGGGGCTATGCGGTGCTCAAGGTGGACAGTTTCACGCGCCGGGGCCGTTCCGATATTTGCAATGATGTCATGGCCATTCCCCCGTCGAGACGCCTGGATGATGTTCGCGCCGCGATACGCCATGTCCTGCGCAGCGCGGAACTGGACGCCGGCAATATTTTTCTGATGGGCATGTCGCACGGCGCCACCGCAGTGATGTTGGCCCACCATCGGCCATCGCCTGCTTTCACCGGGCTGAAAGGCATCATCGCGTTTTACCCGTACTGCCTGCCGGGCCTGCCGTCGCTGGTTGCCGACACGCTGGTGTTGATTGGCGCGCTCGACGACTGGACTCCGGCCCGGCAATGCCGGCAGATGGCAATCGGCCCCGCGAACGGGCGCGATTTTGAGTTGGTCGTTTACCCGGGTGCGTACCACAGTTTCGATGTGCCCGGCGTCAACGGCGTCTATTACGGCCACCGGCTGGTTTATGACGAGGTGGCGACGCGGGACAGCCTCGACAGGGTGCGCCGGTTTTTGCACGCGCGCACAAGTTGGCGGCGCTGACGCGGCGGGCGGGTTCAGTCGCGGCGGAGGCGGTCGGTCAGGGCGATGGGGGTGGGGTAGCGCATGACGATTCGGTAGGGGGAGACCATGAAGGTAATCAGCATCGCGATTTGGATCAGGTGCGCGGCGTTGGCGCCGATCAGGTGCAGTTCGTGGGCCAGCGCGGTGATCAGCAGCGAGAATTCGCTGCCCTGGCCGAGGCGCACGCCGACTTCGCGCGCGCGTTCGCGGTCTTCGCCGGCGCGCGTCAGCAGCAGGCGGAAGGCGGCGGGCTTGATCAGCAGCACCAGGGCGGCCAGCAGCACCGCCGGCAGCAGCACCGCTTGCAGCGCCGACAAGTCAATGCCGCTGCCGAGCGAAAAGAAGAAGATAATCAGGAAAAAGTCGCGCAGCGGCTTCAGCGACTCGGCGACATACAGCGCAATCGGGTTGGCCGCGAGAATGACGCCGGCGATGAAGGCGCCGATTTCGTAGGACAGGCCGAGCCACGCCGTCATCTGCGCGATGCCGATGCACCAGCCGATCATCAGCAGAAAAATGTATTCCTTGATTTTGTCGAACTTCCGCAGCAGTTTGAGAATGACATAGCGTTGCAGCACATAAATGAGCGCGACCAGCAGCGGCAGCGACATCAGCCGCAGCAGTATCTGCCGGGCGTCGGCGCTGTCGCCGCCGGCGAAGGCGTGGAGGGCGGCCAGAATCAGCACCGCCAGCAGGTCTTGCAGCAGCAGCACGCTGATGATGGTCTCGCCGGTCGGCTTGTGGTGCAGCACCGTCGTCGGCAGCAGTTTGAGGCCGATGATCGTGCTTGAAAATATCAGCGCGGCGGCCAGCACCAGGATTTCCGCCGTGCTGAGCCCGGTCGCGTAACCGAACAGCAGGCCGACGGACGCGAACACCAGGCAGCTCAGCACCGTCGGTGCGGCGGTCGCCTGAAGCATTTTCAGCAGTTTGACCGGCGACAAATCCAGCCCCAGCAGAAACAGCAGAAAGGCGATGCCGATCTCCGATATTTCGGCGATGCCGGTCGAGTCCTCTATCAGGCCGAAGCCGGCGGGCCCCAGCACCAGGCCGAGGACGATGTAGGCGACCAGCATCGTCTGCCGCGTGAACAGCGCCAGAGTGGCCATGACGGCGGCGCCGGTGAAGATCAGAAAGACGGTGAAAAGTGCGAGGTCCTGGTGCATCTGGTTTTTATTTCCCGGAGTTGTCGGCTATTATAAACGCCTGCAAAGGCCGATGAAGGCCGCGCGCCGCCGCGCGCCGCACCGCACCAGACACTATGCTCGACCCCAGATTGCTGCGCAACGACCCGGACGGCGTTTTCAGGCGCCTTGCGCTGCGCGGCGGCGACTACGGCCCCGCCGCATACCGCGACCTGGAAAACCGGCGCAAGACCCTGCAGGTCGAACTGGAGGGCTTGCAGGCCGAGGTCAACCGGCAATCGCGCGAGACGGGCGAACGCAGGGCCGGCGGCGGCGGCGCGGCGCAGCCGCCCGCCGAGGTCGGGCGTCTGAAAAAGCGTCTGAAAGAAAAGCGCGCGCAATTCGCCGGCCTGCAGGACGAACTCAACGGGTTTCTGCTGAACCTGCCGAACATCCCCGACGAATCGGTGCCGCCCGGCGCCGACGAGAGCGCCAATGTCGAGGTGCGCCGCCGCGGCGATGTGCGAAGTTTCGACTTCAAGCCGCTCGACCATGTCGCGCTCGGCGAACAATCCGGCCTGCTGGACATCGCGGCGGCGGCGAAGATATCCGGCTCGCGCTACTGCGTGCTCTACGGCGCCCTCGCGCAATTGCAGCGCGCGCTGACGCGCTTCATGCTGGAACTGCACGCCGGCCGCCACGGCTACCGCGAAGTGTACGCGCCCTACATCGTCCACGCCGACGCGCTGACCGGCACCGGCCAGTTGCCGAAGTTTGAGGGCGATTTGTTCAGACTGCAAACCGACAACCCGTTCTACCTGATTCCGACCGCCGAGGTGTCGCTGACCAACCTGTGCCGCGACCGCATCATCGAGGACGGCGCGCTGCCGCTGAAACTGGTCGCGCACACGCCCTGTTTCCGCTCCGAGGCCGGCGCCTACGGCAAGGACACGCACGGCCTGATTCGCCAGCACCAGTTCGAGAAGGTTGAACTGGTGCAAGTCGTCGCCGCCGGGCAGTCGTGGCAGGCGCTGGAGGAATTGACGGCGCACGCGGAGGCGGTGCTGGATCTGCTGGAACTGCCGTACCGCGTCGTCGTCCTGTGCGCGGGCGACCTCGGTTTCGCCTCGGCCAAGACCTACGACATCGAGGTCTGGATGCCGGGGGAGGGCCGCTACCGCGAGATTTCGTCGTGCAGCAACATGCTGGATTTTCAGGCCCGGCGGATGAAGGCGCGCGTGCGCGCCCCCGGCGGCGGCAAGCCCGCGCTCGTCCACACGCTGAACGGCTCGGGGCTGGCGGTCGGGCGCACGCTGATTGCGCTGATGGAAAACCACCAGACCGCGGACGGGCGCATCCGGATACCGCCGGCGCTGCAACCGTACATGAACGGCTGCGAACTGATTTGAGGCGCGCGCGCGCCGCGCCGGTGTTGCAGCGCGGCGCCGCCCCGTTGTTGCACTCGCTGTCGCACCCGTCGTTTTACTCGTAATCGCACTTGAAAGTCGCGTAAATCTGGTCGTATTGCAGCGAAGGCGAGCGGTCCAAAATCAAACGCGCGGGTTTCAGGCGGCAATGGCCGAGCGCGTGTTTTCCCGGAATCATCGTCACAAAGTCCCGTTCACCGAGCAGTTGGCACGACAGCGTCAGATAAAGATAGTCAAGGCAGCGCCCGGCGATGCAGGACTCGAACAACTCCGGGCCTGCGGCCAGATAGATGCGCCGGCAGCCGTCGCCAATCAGGTGCTCCACCAGCGGCTTGCCCTCGACCCGGTCGCCGCCGGTTGCAACGACGCGGCAGCCCTTTTGCTCCCATTGCGCGCGGCGCCTGCGGTCGTGCCGCGCGCCGGTGATGATGCGAACCCTTTGCAAATCAAGATGGCCGGGCAGCGGAAAGTCCAGCGTGGCGCTGCAAATCGCAATCAGCGGCTGTGCGGCCAGGCCGCGCGATTGCCGCCATGCTTTCAGTTCCGGGTCTTCCATTCGCAGGATGTCGCCGAGGCGGCCTTCGGCCAGCGCGCGCAGGTAGCCGCCGTGCGTGACGACGCAGTCCGCCTGCGCCTCGAGTTCAAGGAACAGGCGCAAATCGCCGTCGCTGGTCAGTTGCTGCGGCAGCTGCGCGAGGCCGTCGCTGACGACGGCGATGCGGCCGTCAAGGCTGGCCAGAAAATTGCCGTAAACCAGCGGCCCGTCGCGGCGCAGCAGCGGGTCGTCAAGGTAGAGGTTGCGGACTGAATCGCAGGCGCGGTGGTCGGGATAAATCTGAATCGGCATCGGCGGCGGGCGGGCGCATCGGCGGCGTGCTCTGTATAATTCGCATGATGAGCGCAATCGCGGCCATTGTAGCAGAAGGCCCGCCGTGCCGGTGAGCCGCCCCATCCAGGTGCTGCCGTCGCGCCTGATCAACCAGATTGCGGCGGGCGAGGTCATCGAGCGCCCGGGTTCCGTCGTCAAGGAACTGGTTGAAAACAGCCTTGACGCCGGCGCAACCCGCGTGCGCGCCCGGATCGAGCACGGCGGCGTCAAGCGCATTGAAATCTCCGACAATGGCCGCGGCATTCCGAAAGACGAATTGCCCCTCGCGCTGGCGCGGCACGCGACCAGCAAGATCGCCGCGTTCGACGACCTGACGCAGGTGCGCGACTTCGGCTTTCGCGGCGAGGCGCTGCCGAGCATCGCGTCGGTGTCGGATTTGACGCTGTCGTCGCGCACCGGCGGCGGCGCATCCGGCTGGCGCCTGCGCGCGCGCGGCGACGGCGAGTTTGATGAACCGGCGCCGTGCGCGCTGGCGCGGCGCGGCACCGTCGTCGAGGTGTGCAACCTGTTTTCCAGCGTGCCCGCGCGCCGCAAGTTCCTGAAGACCGACCGCACCGAGTTCGGCCACATCCAGCAGTTCTTCCACAAGATCGCGCTGTCGCGCTTTGATGTCGAGTTCATTCTCGAGCACGACGGCAAGACGATCTTTCATTTCGAGGCCGCCGACGGCGAGGCGCAATGCCGGCGGCGGCTGCGCAAGATACTCGGCGCGGCCTTCGCCGAGCATTGCGCCCGCTTTGAAGGCCGCACCGACGGCCTCGAGGTGTCGGGATGGATCGGCGCGCCGACGGTGTCGCGCAGCCAGCCCGACATGCAGTTCTGCTATGTCAACGGGCGGGTCGTGCGCGACAAGACCGTCGGCCACGCCGCCCGGCAGGCCTACGAGGATGTGCTCTACCATGGCCGCCATCCGTATTATGTGCTGTACCTGGACATTGAGCCGTCTGCGGTGGATGTCAATGTGCACCCGGCCAAGCACGAAGTCCGCTTCCGCGACCAGCGGCTGGTGCACGACTTTGTCCGCGTGACGATGAAGCGCGCGATCGCCGGACTGACGCCCGCCGACACGCCGAACCTGGCCGAGCACCAGCGCGCGCTGATCAACGAAAACCCGCATGCGGCGGGGGGCGCGCCGCCGCTGCACATTCCGCGCCCGCAGTCGTTGTCGGCGACCAACTTCTACCACCGCATCAGCGACCGGCCGCCGCCGTCTTACACCGCCACCCCGGCCCCGGACGCGGGCGCGGACGCCGGCGCGCCGCCGCCCCTCGGCTACGCGCTGTGCCAGATACACGGCGTCTATATCGTCGCACAGAACGACAAGGGCATGGTGCTGGTGGACATGCACGCCGCCCATGAGCGCATCACCTACGAGCGGCTGAAACAGGCGCACAAAGGGCAGGGCATACGCGAACAGCCGCTGCTGGTGCCGGTGCCGGTCGAGGTCGGCGAACACGAGGCCGACCTTTGCGAACGCCACGCCGATGAATTGAAGCGCGCCGGTCTCGGCGTTGACCGCACCGGCCCCGCCACGCTGACGGTGCGCCGCATCCCGTCGCTGCTGGACGGCGCCGACGCCGCGCAACTGCTGCGCGATGTGCTCTCCGACCTGGCCGAGCACGGCGCGTCGCAGCGCATTGAGCGAGACCTTGACGCGGTGCTGTCAACGATGGCCTGCCACGGCTCGGTCAGGGCCAACCGCATGCTGTCGCTCGACGAGATGAACGCGCTGCTGCGCGACATGGAGAAAACCGAGCGCAGCGGCCAGTGCAACCATGGCCGCCCGACCTGGGCGCAACTGGGCATGGAGCAACTGGACAAGTTGTTCAAACGGGGCCAATGACCGGCATTCTGCGGGCGCCGCGATGGCTCGCGGCTGCGTGATCTTCCTGATGGGGCCGACCGCGAGCGGCAAGACCGCGCTGGCGGCGGAATTGTCGCGGCGGATTCCGTGCGAGATTGTCAATGTGGATTCGGCGCTGATTTACAAAGGCATGGACATCGGCACCGCCAAGCCCGGCGCGGCGGCGCGCGCGCGAACGCCGCATCACCTGATGGACATCCGCGACCCGGCGCAGGGTTATTCGGCGGCGGCGTTCTGCCGCGACGCCGCCGCCGCGGTGCGGGCGATACAGGGCCGCGGTCGCGTGCCGCTGCTGGCGGGCGGCACGATGTTTTACTTTCACGCGCTGGAGCACGGCCTGGCGCCGATGCCCGGCGCCGACCCGTCCGTTCGCGGCGCGCTCGAGGCGCGCGCGCACCGCGAGGGGCTGCAATCGCTGCACGACGAATTGAGGCGGCTTGACCCGGCGTCGGCGGCGCGCATCCACCCGATGGACTCGCAGCGCGTGCAGCGCGCGCTGGAAGTCTGCCTGTCGGGCGGGCGCCCCTTCAGCCAGTGGCAGCGCGCCGCGCACCGCGCGCCGCCGCCGCTGGCGGGGCGCATTCACCGCGTCGGCCTGGATTGCGCCGACCGCGCCCGTCTGCACCGGCGCATCGAGCGCCGCTTTGACGGCATGCTGCGCGCCGGCCTGCTCGACGAAGTCGCCGGCCTGATGCTGCGCGGCGACCTGGACCTGTCGCGCCCGTCCATGCGCGCGGTCGGCTACCGCCAGGCCTGGAAACATCTGTGCGGGCATTGCGGGTTCGGCGAAATGCGCCTGCGGGCGGTCTGCGCGACCCGGCAACTCGCGAAAAAGCAGTTGACATGGATGCGCCGGATGCCAAACTTGCAGGTTCACTTCAGCGACCGTTCCGACTGGGCGCGGATTGCCGCGGAAATCGAAAAACAAACAGGAGTCTATCAACACAATGCAACCGGATAATATCCACGCAATCAAACGCGGACAGTATTCTGCGCCGAAGGGGCCGAACATCCAGGATCCGTTTCTGAACACCGTGCGCAAGGCCGGCATCATGGTTTCGGTCTATCTGGTCAACGGCGTCAAGTTGCAGGGGAGAATTGACGCATTCGACCAGTTCGTCATCGTGCTCAAGAACAACACCGTGCAGATGCTCTACAAACACGCGATTTCAACGATCGTCCCGGCGCAGCCGGTCAACTGGCAGCAGAAAAGCGGCGAGGTGCCCGATTAGTGTGGTCGGTGCGGACCATCCCGGCGTTCAGCGACAACTACCTGTGGCTGCTGGCTGGCCGCGACGGGCGGGCCGCGGCGGTGGACCCCGGCGACGCCGAACCGGTCATTGAGGCATTGCGCGTCGGCGGCCTGGAGTTGTCGGCGATTCTGATCACCCATCACCACGCCGACCACATCGGCGGCGTGGAGCGCCTGCTGCGGCTGTTTCCCGATGCGGAAGTCTGCGGCCCCGCCGACGAGCGCATCGGCGGGGTGACGCGCGTCGTCGGCGAGGGCGACCGCGTGCATCTGGATTTTCTGCCGGCGGAATTCAAGGTGTTCGAGGTGCCCGGGCACACGCGCACGCACATCGCATACTATGCGGAAGGCACGCCTGCCGGCGGCGGGCGCCTGTTTTGCGGCGACACCATCTTCGCCTGCGGCTGCGGTCGTCTTTTCGAGGGAACGCCGGTGCAGATGTGCGCGTCGCTGTCGAAGTTGAGGGCGCTGCCGGACACGACCGAAATCTATTGCGCGCACGAATACACGCTGGACAACATCGCCTTTGCGAAGTGGGTCGAGCCGGACAACGAGGCGCTGCTCAGGCGCGAGCGGGAGGCGCGGGCGCTGAGAGAGGCCGGACGCCCGACGGTGCCGTCGCGGCTGGCGACGGAGCGCGAGACCAACCCTTTTCTGCGTTTTGACGAGCCGCCGGTCATCGAGGCGGCGCGCCGCCGCCGCGCCGGCCTGAAAGGCTACGCCGAAATCTTCGGCGAAATCCGCCACTGGAAAGACACCGAGTTTGACTGAACAGGCCGCTTGAGGCCGCCGCGTTCAGCCGATGGTGAAATCGGGTTCGGCTGAGCGGGCCGCCTGAGTTTGTTTCCGGGTCGCCCGAAGCCGTTGTGTTTAACCGATGGTGAAATCGCCGGGCGCCGGGGCTGTCGCGGGTTCGCTCTGCAAATCGGTGACCTGCGCCGGCGGCGGGCCTTCGGCGACCGCCTGCCGAACCTGCGCGACCGCGTCGGCATCGCCGTACAGCG
>JAPPQC010000039.1 GCA_028817225.1 Gammaproteobacteria bacterium
CAACCGTGCCCTCCTGATCACAAGAGACGACGACGGAGACTCCTCCACCTACCTGAGACTGCGCGTATTCCTTGAAGGAGCGGTTTCCACAAACACCGCCATCACCCTGCCCGACCCGTAACAACCCCCAACGCAATGCTATAATCCCCCTACCCATGCAACCCAAGCACAAAGCCTTTCTTTCCGCCGCCGCGCTGGTCGGCGCGGGCGCGGTGGCCGCCGGCGGGTTTTCCGCGACGCTGGAGGCGACCAACACAACGGAATTCTGCACCTCGTGCCATTCCATGCAGTGGGTCAAGGCGGAATGGCAGGACTCGCTCCATTTCATCAACGCAAGCGGCGCGCGCACGCAGTGCCAGGACTGCCATGTGCCGAATCCGCTGGGGCCGAAACTGCACGCCAAGTTGATGGCGGCGAAAGATGTGTGGCACGAGATTCTCGGCACGATAGACACGAAGGAAAAGTTCGAGGCGCACCGCTGGGCGATGGCCAACCGCGTGTGGCGGAGGATGGAGGCCAGCAACTCGCGGGAATGCAAGTCGTGCCATCTGTTTGAGGCGATGGACCTGGACGAACAGGACAAGACCGCGCGCAAGAAACACAAACGCGCCCACGCCAACGACGAGAACTGCATTGAATGCCACAAGGGCGTGGCCCACAAACGCCCGAGAAAACCCCGCCGCACCGCCGCGCGCTGAAGCGCCAACCGCGCCGCCGCGCCGTCTGCGGGCTATACCATTCGGCTGTACAGCATTTGTCCTGTACATCCGGCTTGAAATACGCCGCCGGCGCTTATATACTCGCCCTTCTACCCTTTGAGGAGGAACCATGTTCAAGCGATTGTTCATACACGCCGCCGCGCCGCTCGCAGCGGCTGTCTGCCTGTCCCCCGTCCAGGCTGAAATGGCGACGAAGGAAATGCTGACCGGCACCTGCGTGGCCTGCCACGGCGACAACGGCGTCAGCGCCGGGCCTGCGATTCCGTCGCTGTCCGGCATGACCAGAAACTACTTTGCAACGGCCATGCTGGCCTACAAATACGACGACGACCCCGACGGCCTGGACAAGGCCATGGCCGAACTCGAACAAGACAAGATGTACGAAGACGCCGAGATGTTCACGCGCGCAAGCACCATCATGGGGCGCATCGCCAAGGGCTACACGCTGGATGAAATCAAGCGCATGGCCGAGGTGTTCGCCGACGGCGAGCCTTCCGTCGTGCGCCAGTCGTTCGACCGCTCCAAGGTCGCCGAGGGCGGGGAACTGCACGAGGAATACTGCGACAAATGCCACGCCGACGGCGGCCTGTCGCCGGAGGACGATGTCGGCCTGCTGGCCGGGCAGTGGACGCCGTATCTGGAGTACACGCTGGCGGACTACCTTGAGGGGCGGCGCGAGGCGCCCAAGAAAATGAGGACGAAACTGAAAGACATGCACGAAGAACACGGCATGGCCGGGGTGCAAAGCCTGTTGCACTACTACGCCAGCGTCAGGAAATAAGCGAGGACAACACCATGATTCAATTCAACCGAAGAAACTTCATCAAGGGCGCGGGCGCCGCAACCGCGGTGACGGGCGCCGCCGCCGGCCTCGGCTTTCCGCTGATTGCGTCGGGCGCGGCCAGCAAGGTGGTGGTGGTCGGCGGCGGCCCCGCCGGCGCGATTGCCGCCAAGTATGTCAAGAAGGCCAACAAGGCGATTGATGTGACGCTGATCGAGGCCGACGAGCACTACCACACCTGCTTCATGAGCAACGAGGTGCTGGGCGGCGAGCGCGACTTCGGCGACCTGCGGTTCGGCTACAAGGGGCTGGCCAAGCACGGCATCAATGTCGTCAAGGCCAAAGCCAACGGCGTGGACCACAAGAAGAAGATGGTAACGACCGACGCCGGGCGCAAATACAAGTTTGACCGGCTGGTGCTGGCGCCGGGCATTGACTTTCGCTGGAACAAGATTGAGAACTACGACGAGGCCGCCAGCAAGCGCATGCCGCACGCCTGGAAAGCGGGCGCGCAGACAACGCTGCTGCAAAAGCAGGTTGAGGCGATGAACGACGGCGGCACCGTCATCATCGCGCCGCCGGCCAATCCGTTCCGCTGCCCGCCGGGGCCGTACGAGCGCGCCTGCCAGATCGCGCATTACCTGAAAAAGCACAAGCCGAAGTCCAAGGTGCTGGTGATAGACGCCAAAGACAAGTTCTCCAAGCAGGGCCTGTTTGTGCAGGGGTGGAAAGACCGCTACGACGGCATGATTGAATGGATAGCGGGTTCGGAAACCGGCGGCGGCGTGGTTTCGGTGCACGCATCCAGGATGTCGGTTTCCAGCGAACTGGACGACTTTGAGGGCGATGTCATCAATGTGATTCCGCCGCAAAAGGCCGGCCACATCGCGCAGGTTTCCGGCTGCGCCGACGATTCCGGCTGGTGCCCGGTGCATCTGGATACCTTTGAGTCCACGATACACCCGGGCGTGCACATCATCGGCGACGCCAGCATCGCCACCGGCCTGCCGAAGTCCGGCTACGCCGCGAATTCCGAGGCCAAGGTGTGCGCCGCGGCGGTCGTCGCCGCGCTCGGCGGCAGGTCCATGGGCGCGCCGTCGTATGTCAACACCTGTTACAGCATTGTCGCGCCGGACTACGGCATTTCGGTCGCGGCGGTTTATCGCCTGGCCGAAGACAAGAGCAAAATCAACAAGGTCGCGGGCGGGCTGACGCCGATGGACGCATCCGACGAGATGCGGCGCCGCGAAGTGCTCTACGCCCACAGTTGGTTTGAGAACATCGTGGCCGACACTTTTGCGTGATTCGGCCATTGGGCCGCCTGAGGCGGCGGGCTGCATCCACAATTGATTCAGCCGCCGTCAGCGGGTAGTATGGAAGCGGGGTCGCAATGGCCCCGCTTTTTTGTTGCCTGACGACATGCCGCAGCCCCCGCGAAACCACCTGCCGGACGGCTTGCGCGGCGGCGTGCGCTGGGGGCGGCTGCACGGCTGCGCCGCAGCGCGCGCCGTCGCCGACACGCTGGCGGGTTGCCGCCTGCCGATGCTGCTGATAGCGCCCGACGCGGCGTCGGCGCTGCAATTTGAGACCGCGCTGCGCTTCTTTCTGGGCGGCGGCGACAACATCATGCCGTTCCCCGGCCAGGAAACGCTGCCCTACGACCGCTTCTCTCCGCACGGCGACATCTCGGCGGCGCGCATGGCGGCGCTGGCGCGGCTGCCGCAAATGGAGTCCGGCATCTGCATCGCCACCTGCGCGGCGGCGATGCAATATCTTGCGCCGGCGTCGTTCATCGCCGCACACACCATCGCGCTGAGGCGCGGCGGGCGGCTGAACATCGGCGAATTTCGCGCGCGCCTGAACGAGAGCGGCTACGCGGCGGCGCCGCAGGTCTCGCGCCACGGCGAATACAGCGTGCGCGGCGGCATCGTGGACTTCTACCCGCCGTCGTGTGAACAACCCGTGCGCATTGACCTGCTCGACGACGAGATACACAGCCTGCGGCGCTTTGATCCGCAAACCCAGATGTCGGCGGAGACCGTCGGCGAGGTGGTGGTGCTGCCGGCGCGCGAGTTTCCGATGGACGCCGCCGCGATCGAGAACTTCCGCCGCCGCTTCCGCGTTGAGTTCAGCCATCCGCCCGACGAATGCCCGGTTTACCGCGACATCAGCGAACAGGTTGTTCCCGGCGGCGTCGAGTGCTACCTGCCGCTGTTCTTCGACAATCTCTCGACGCTGTTTGATTACCTGCCGCAAGACACGCTGCTGGTGCTGCCCGACCCGCTCGACGACTGCGCCCGCGAACACCACGACTACATCGCCGGACGCTACCGGCAGTTGCGCGACGACCGCGAACACCCGCTGCTTGAACCGCAGAAACTGCATATGTCGCCGTCCGCACTGGCGGAAAGAATCGCGGATTTCCGGCGCATTGAAATGCAAACCTTCCGGCACGGCGAACAGCGCGAAGAGCAAGACGGCACGGTGGACTTTGCAACGCGCCTGCCGCCGCCGCTGGCGTTTGATTTGCAGCAGAAAGACCCCGCCGCGCGCCTGCGCGAGTTTATTGAGGGCTTTGACGGGCGCGTGCTGATTGCCGCGCAGTCGCTCGGCTACCGCGAGCAGTTGGCGGAACTGCTTGCCGACTTCGGCCTGCGCGCGAAGGTTGTCGCGGGCTGGAACGAGTTTGTCGCGGGCGGCGATGCGCTGTGCCTGTGCGTCGGCCCGCTGCACCGGGGCGCCGTCTTCGAGGACGACCAACTGGCGCTGATAACCGACCGCGAGGTGCTCGGCCAGCGCGCCGCGGCGAGCGACCGCCGCACCCGCCGCAGCCGCGACGCCGAGGCGCTGATTGAGAGTCTTGAAAGCCTGGAAATCGGTTGCCCCATCGTCCACGAGGAACACGGCATCGGGCGTTTTCGCGGGCTTGAAGTGCTGGACCTGGCGGGCTATCCGTCGGAGTTTTGCGTGCTGGAATACGCCGACGGCGACAAACTGTATGTGCCGGTGGCATCGCTGCATCTGCTGAGCCGCTACATCGGCGGCGACGCCGACACCGCGCCGCTGCACAAACTCGGCGGCGGCCAGTGGAAGAAGACGCGGCGCAAGGCGGCGCAAAAGGCGCACGATGTGGCCGCCGAACTGCTCGACACGCAGGCGCGGCGCGACGCGCGCAAGGGCCGCGCGCTTGACCTGGACGAAGCCGACTTCCGCGCTTTCGCGGCGGCCTTTCCGTACGAGGAAACGCCCGACCAGAGCAAGGCGATTGCCGAGATCATCAACGACCTGCGCTCGGACAAGCCGATGGATCGCGTGGTGTGCGGCGATGTCGGTTTCGGCAAGACCGAGGTGGCGATGCAGGCCGCGTTCATCGCCGCGCAAAACGGCCTTCAGACGGTGGTGCTGGCGCCGACGACGCTGCTGGCGCGCCAGCACAGTGAGACCTTCCAGGACCGCTTCTCGCCGTGGCCGGTGCGGATTGAGATGCTGTCGCGGTTTCGCAGCCGCGGCCAGATGAAGAAAAGCATCGCGGCCATCGAGGACGGCGGCGCCGACATCGTCATCGGCACGCACAAACTGCTGTACGGCGAGATACGCTTCAAGCGGCTGGGGCTGATAATCATTGACGAGGAACACCGTTTCGGCGTCCGCGACAAGGAGAAACTGAAGGCGCTGCGAACCCGCTGCGATGTGCTGACGCTGACGGCGACGCCGATTCCGCGCACGCTGAGCATGAGTTTGATACGCCTGCGCGACCTCTCGATTATCGCGACGCCGCCGCCCGGGCGCCACGCCGTCAAGACCTTCATCAAGCAGTGGGACGACGCGCTGATACGCGAGGCGTGCCAGCGCGAGTTGAAACGCGGCGGCCAGGTTTATTTTCTGCACAACGACATCCGCACCATCGGCGAGATGGCCGGGCGCGTGCGCGAACTGGCGCCGCAGGCGCGCGTCGCCGTCGCCCACGGCGCGATGCCGGAGCGGGCGCTGGAAAACACGATGGTTGATTTCTACCACCGGCGCAGCAATATCCTGGTGTGCACGACGATCATCGAGAGCGGCATTGACATTCCGAGCGCCAACACCATCATCATTCACCGCGCCGACCGCCTCGGCCTCGCCCAGTTGCACCAGTTGCGCGGGCGCGTCGGGCGTTCGCACCACGCCGCCTACGCCTGGTTTCTGGTGCCGCCGAAGACGCAGATGACGGGCGACGCGATGAAACGGCTGGAGGCGCTTGAATCGCTTGAGGAACTCGGCATCGGCTTTACGCTGGCGGTGCACGACCTTGAAATCCGCGGCGCCGGCGAACTGCTTGGCGAGGAGCAAAGCGGGCACATCCGCGAAGTCGGCTTTACGATGTACAACAAGTTGCTGAAACGCGCGGTCGAGACGCTGCGCGCCGACGGCGAGGTGGACATGGACGCGCCGCTCGACACCGTCACCGATGTGAACCTCGGCGCGCCGGCGCTGATTCCCGACAGTTATGTGCCGGACATCGGCCTGCGGCTGGTGCTGTACCGGCGCATCGCCGGCGCCGCCGACCGCGACGAACTGGACGCGCTGAAAATCGAGATGGCCGACCGTTTCGGCCCGCGCCCCGAATACACCGACAACCTGTTCCTCGGCGCGGCGCTGCGGCTGCGCTGCCGCCGCCTCGGCATCACCCGCATCGAGGCCGGCGACGACGGCTTTCGCCTGCGCTTCGGCGGCGAGCCGGCATTCGACACCGGCAAACTGCTTGAACTGGTGCGCGAACAGCCGTCGCTGTACCGCTTCGACGGCCCGCGCAAACTGGCCGTCACCGGGGCCGCGGCGACCGTGGCCGAACGCAACCGCCGAATCTGCGGTTTTTTTGATACCATCACCGCGCAGGCCGACTGTTCATGAAGAAAACCGCCGTTTCCACGCTGATTGGGGCGCCGCTGCTTGGGGCGCCAACCGCTGTTTCCGTGCTGATTGGGGCGCTGCTGCTCGCCGCGCCGACCGCGCACGCGCAAACGGGCAATGAGGTGTACCAGGTCGAGTTGATTATCCTGAAGCACAGCGATGACGCGGCGGCGCAGTTGCGCGATGTCGTCAAGCCCGAACTGGCGCACCGCCTGAGACAGCCGGCGCTCAACTTGTCACTGGCCGCGCCCGGCGACCGGATCGCGCCGGTAGCCGACCCCGCGCAATACCGCCTGTCCGAACAGGCCGAACAACTCGCCGCCGACGGCTCGTTCACCATCCTGCGCCACATCGCCTGGCGCCAACCGCCCTTCAACCGCGAACAGGCCCGCTACATCAACATCCCCGGAGAACCGTCAGCCGGCCTGCTGAAAGGCATCGCCTGGCTCAGCCACGAACAATACTTCCAGTTGCGCCTCGATTTCCAGTACGACCCGGACTACGCCGCCGAACCAACCGTCGCCGAAAAACCGACAACAACCCTGATACCAATCCACATGAAAAAAGTCCTGCTACCGGGAGAAATTCACTACCTCGACCACCCGATTATCGGTGTTCTTGCTAAAGTTAGTGAGGTGAAGTGAGAGGGCTATCCGCCTGCGGTCTCGCCTTGAGTTGGAACATTTTTGTCAAAATAGCCTTGCGGAATAGGCAGCAATACTGTCCTCGTAAAGCCGCAGTTTTGTTTTATGCGCTGCTTGCCGGCTTTGGATGGCCTATCCAGCCTTTATTCGCCAGTACATCAACCGCAATTTCAATCTGCCGCTGGGAAAACTGCCTCTTCCTTTCGTTCCAGCCATATATACGCTTTTCTATGCCGTCCATCGTTTGAGCTTGCTCTTCTTCAACGACCCAGTGGACTGTGGATAATAGTTCCAGACCAAACCCGGACTCAAATCCTTCGACAAGATTGGCAACCTTTCCAAAACGTTCGTTCGTTTCCGGGTACTTTTCAAGAAACGCTTCCGCATCTTCAATGGCGCCGGGAACAAGTTCCAGCTGTTTGTCAGGCTCATCACTGCCATCGGTGTAGCCGGAAATCATGTGTCCCTCAATTTCGTTCAGTACATGCCGGAAATTTCTGGCGTAAGGCCCGTAAATACCTTTGTCAAATTTCAGCCTCAGCGGCTCGCCTGCAACCTGCATGAAATACATGAGTTTGTGTGTTTCCAGAAGTGTTACAAATGGATCAAGCAAGCCGTGGAGATAACGTTCTATTAATTTAATCAAAACAGCCCGCCCCTCTGTCATTTTCGGAACATCTTTTGACTGATTGAACTGCCCATCCGCCGGCTCGCCGCCCGGCTCATATATCACAACACTTACATCATCCAATCCCTCCAGCGCTGCTTGTATGCGAGCATGCACCTCCGTCCAATTCAATCCACCCAATCCACTGCCGAGTGGTGGAATGGCAATTGATTGAATACCAAGCGACCGAATTTCTTTTACAAGCGATTCCAAACCGGATTCAATATCTTCAATGCGGCTTTTCCCTCGCCAGTGTCGCTTGGTCGGAAAATTGATAATGTAACGCGGACGAATGGTTTGCTTTGTCTCAAAAACAAATACACGTCCAGGCTGCATTTTTCCCTGTTTGCACAAACTGGCATAGGCTTTGAAATTTTCAGGGAAATTGCGCTTGAACTGGAGCGCGATGCCACGCCCCATAACTCCAACGCAGTTTACCGTATTGACCAAGGCGTCGGTCTGCTCCGAAAGAATGTCGCCGGTTTTGTATTCAATCATGGGTCAGCTCCTTATTGTCAATAATACCAGTTTTTTTTGATTTCAACACTCGGCCTATGATTTTTTGCGGCCTGAATGCTTGCAATTACTTGACGGCGGGTATTGGGTGACTGTACGCCGATACGCGAGATCAACTCCCAGGGAAATCGCCGTTCAATCAGAAATTCTGCCTGTTTGCCCTCTTTGTGTCGGCTCCAATGCTGTGCCTGAACGGATTCCCAATTAATCTTTTCCAATTCCGCCAAATTACAGTAATCCTCAAAGTAGGAAGTGCCAGCATTTGAACATGTAAATGCCCAACGTTGATTGTGTTCCTCTGCCCAGGAAACTGTTTGCCGCAGGTCTGCCTCTAAGTGAACAATGGGGACTTGCCCATCATGATAAGACAATTCCTGATGATTACTTTTGTGAATCAGAAACAGCATGACAGACCGCGGACAAAAATAAAACGGCACACAGTACCCAACATGTAAATCAGGATGGCTGGACAGGTTCAACGCAAGGCGGCGCTCCTTGATGCCCCCCATGCCGATAGTAGTGCCCGGTCGCCCGCTTCGACTGATTTCCGCATCGCACCAGAGAAAACCGTCTTTGACAATCGAAGGCAACCGGTCAACATGGACAATATGATAGATTTTTGGATTGCGGGGAACAGGCACTAATCTTGCCGCCCTTTGGAGGACGACCCCGAAATGATGTCCGACAATCCGTGCGGGATGTTCAGTTGATTGAGAACATCCAGCCATCTGTCGCCGAAAGCATAGACTTTCTTTTGATATTCTTTAACGATGTGTTGTTTCTCCGCCAATGACAGATTCTTGTATCCGGGGTGAAAATGTCCGAATCCCGAGCCTGGAATTCTCTGAGGACCTTGCCGGATAACCAGAGATTGAATTTCAGGGGCACGGACACCTTGCACAGTGCACTGCCTAATCATCTCTGCCATCGTCCCGAGCGTTTTCCCTATCAAGCCCGGAAAGCGGCGCCCTTTTTGTACAGGGAAACCAATGGACTTTGCCAAGCCCGCGTAAGTAATCGGCTTGTCCTCAATCTCAGGCGAAAGGACGCGCCCAACCAAAAAGGCAAGCACGTCTTCAGCAAATTTTTCATGGTCAATAGCAGCCATTTGAAAATCTCCAACTGGTAATCAATACCGATAACACTCCGGATTCAATGTTCCCCCGGCCCCGCCTCGTGGAACAAGTCAGTATAACTCTGATAAATATACCTCCGGTTGCGCGCCCTGCCGGTCATTTCGTTCAGGATGCCGCTGTCGGCCATTCTCATGACCAGATCGTTGGCCGCCTGGTAACTCATGCCGATTAAATCCTGCACATCGCCAACCGAGACAATCGGGTGTTCGTAAAGATGTTCCAGCACGCGGTGGCCGTTGCCGGCGACGCGGCCCAGGTTTTCGGTTACCGCGCGTCTGTGCCCTTCCCGAAGAGCGAGCACCTGCCGGGCCGTGTCGGTTGCCTGCCGGCTTACTTCCAGCACCCCGCGCAGGAAAAAGGCGAGCCATTCTTCCCATGTCCCTGCATCGCGCACGGATTGCAACTGCTCGTAATACTGCCGCTGGTGCCGCCTGAAAAAATACGACAGATACAGCACCGGTTTCAGCAAAACCCTGTTTTCGCAAAGAAGAAAGGTAATCAGCAGCCTGCCGACACGGCCATTGCCGTCGCGGAACGGATGGATGGTCTCGAACTGGGCGTGAGCCAGGCCGATTTTTATCAACAACGGCAATTCCGTGTCGCGGTGCAGAAATTGCTCCATATCCGCCATCATCTGCGGCACCTTGTCCGGCGGCGGCGGGACAAAAGTGGCCTCTTGCACCGTGCAGCCGTGGGAGCCAATCCAGTTCTGCCGCTCCCGCAACTCTCCCGGCGAGCGGTCGGCGCCACGCACTCCTTGCAGCAGCCGCCGGTGAATTTCCCGAATCAGGCGGATGGAGACGGCAGCGCCATCAAGACATTCCAGGCCGTAATTCATTGCGTTGATATAGTTCACCACTTCATCAACATCTTTCGGACGATCGGGCTGAAGTATCTTCGCTTCCGCCGCCAGAACATCCTGCAACGAACTTTGTGTCCCTTCAATCTGGCTTGACAACACCGCCTCTTTCCTGACATACATCAGGACGAATAAATCCGGGTGTGGCAGCGTTTGAATGGAGCCGTCCAGACGGCCCAATGCCCTGTCGGCCTTGGAGAGCAGAACCTGCAATTCCTTATTCATGCGGACGGGCGGGTCGGGCGGCAAGGCCGACGGGATGAACGCCCGGTAGCCTTTCGGGTGCATCACATATTGCCCTGCTCTGGATAAGTTTTCAGGATGTTTTTTTGGAAATTTCGCCATTATTCAGTGCCTTGTATATGGCGCTTCCCCGGTTCCATATTCAAGGCTGCCTTGAATATAGAGGAAAATCTCTCCATATTCAAGGCTACCTTGAATATGGGGCCTTAATTGCCCTATATTCAAGGCAGCCTTGAATATAGGGCGTCAGTTGCTCCATATTCAGGGCTACCTTGAATACAGGACGCCAGTTGCTCCATATTCAAGGCTACCTTGAATATAGGCCGCCAGTTGCTCCATATTCAGGGTAGCCTTGAATACAGAGGCAGCCGATTCCGCCGCCACCGCCCAATCACCTACATCTCCAGCAACCGCCGTATCCGCGCAAGGCAGCGGTCTTTGCCGAGCCACTCCATCACCAAACTGATGTCGGGGCCGGGGGCGCCAGCGGTCAGGGCGTAGCGCAGTGGTTTGCCGAGTTTGCCCATCGGGATGTTCAGGTCTTTCAGCGTTTCGGACAGGGTTTGTTTCAATGCGTCGCCGCGCCATTGCGCGACCGTTTCCAGCGCCGTGAGCAGGCGGCTTAAGTACGAACGCGCGTCGTCGGTCGCGTGCTTGCGCGCCGCCGCCGCGTCATAGGTGATTTCATCCTTGTACAGAAAAACCATGCCCTGCGCCATCGCCTGCAAGGTCGGATGGCGCGACTTCATCGCCTCCGCCACGGCTTCCAGCGCGGGGCCTTGCGCGGGGTCGCAGCCGAGCGAGCGCAGGCGCGCGGCCAAATCATCCGCCAACGACTCCGGCGGCGTTTGCGCCAGATAGTGGCCGTTCAGCCAATCAAGTTTGGCCGGATCGAAGGCGGCGGCGGATGCGTTCAGGCCGCCGAAATTGAAGCACTCCACCATCTCGTCCAGTGAAAACACTTCCTGGTCGCCGTGCGCCCAGCCGAGGCGCACCAGGCAGTTCAGCAGCGCCGCCGGCAGATAGCCCTGCTCGCGGTATTGCGCGACACCCGGCGCGCCGGTGCGCTTTGACAGCCGCGCGCCCTGTTGGTCGAGTATCAGCGGCACATGCGCGTAGTCCGGCGGCGTCGCGCCGAGCGCACGGAAGATGTTGATCTGGCGCGGCGTGTTGCTCAAATGGTCGTCGCCGCGAATCACATGCGTGATGGCCATGTCCATGTCGTCCACGACGACCGTCAGGTTGTAGGTCGGCGCGCCGTCGGCACGCGCAATCACCAGGTCGTCGAGTTCGCCGTTGGCGGTCTCGACATCGCCGTGCACATGGTCGCGAAAGACCACCGCGCCTTCCTGAGGATTCTTGAAACGCACCACCGGCTCAACGCCGGCGCGCGGCGCGCGGCCCTCGCGGCAGCGCCCGTCGTAACGCGGCTTGACACCTTTGGCGAGTTGTTCGCGGCGCAGCGCGTCGAGTTCGTCGCGGGTGCAGTAGCAGTGATACGCCTTGCCTTCGTCGAGCAGGCGCGCGATGACTTCCGCATAACGCGCCATCCTGCGGCTCTGGTAGAAAGGGCCTTCGTCCCAATCCAGCCCGAGCCACGCCAGCCCGTCGCAAATCGCGTCCGCCGACTCCTTGCTTGAGCGTTCGTTGTCGGTGTCCTCGATGCGCAGCACAAACGCGCCGTCGTGATGCCGCGCGTAAAGCCACGCAAACAACGCGGTGCGCACGCTGCCCGCGTGCAACACGCCGGTCGGGCTGGGCGCGAAGCGCGTGCGGACTTTCATGCGCCGGCGACCCACAGCAGCGCCTGCATCACGGCGACGGTGAAAACACCGGCGAGCAGGTCGTCCAGCATGATGCCGAAACCGCCGGCGACATGGCGGTCGGCCCAACTGATGGGCCACGGCTTCAGCACATCCAGCGCGCGAAACAGCAGAAACGCCAGCACAAGCCACACCCAGCCGCCGGGCGCGTCAACGGGCAGATGAAAAAGGCCGAGCAACATGCCGGCAATCTCGTCAACGACGATGGCACGGTGGTCGTGCACGCCGAGCGCCGCGCTGGTGAAACCGGCGGCGGCGACGCCGACCGCGAACAGCGCCGCGACCGCCGCAAGATAGGCCCACGCCGGCAGGCCGGCCATCAGCCAGTACAGCGGAAACGCCAGCAGCGTGCCGAGCGTGCCGGGCGCGATGGGCGCCAGGCCCGCGCCGAAGCCCAGCGACAAAACATGCACCGGGTGGCGCAACATGAAACGGAGGTCGGGCTTTGTCATCAGCGAAAGTGGTCGTGGCCGGGCGAACGCGGCAGTTCCACCGCGTCGCCGCGGAAGGTGCAGCGCAGCCCCGTCTGCGCGGTGATGCGCCCGATGCGGGTGACGCCGGATGCACCGGCGGCTTTCAGGGATTTCTGGAGTTCGTCAAAACGCCCGTCGTCCATCGTGAACAGCAGTTCGTAGTCGTCGCCGTAGGTCAGCGCCGACAGCCAGTCGGCGGCGGTGTCGCAGCAGTCGCGGAATGTCCGCGACACCGGAATCTGCTCCATCGCAACCTCGCAGCCGACGCCGCCGGCGTCGAGCAGCCGCGACAAGTCCATGAAAACGCCGTCCGAGACATCCATCGCCGCGCTTGCATACTGCGCGACCAGTCGCCCTTCGGCGACGCGCGGTGAAGGCCGCGCCGCCCTGCGGCGGCAGGCGTCGGCGGCGGCGCCGCCGCAGCGGTTCAGGCGGCCTGCGCGGCGCGCCGCGAGGCCGGCGTCGCCGACGGCGCCGGTCAGGTAAATGCCGTCGCCGTCGCGCGCGCCGGCGCGGGTCATGCATTCGCCGGGCGCCGTGCCAATCAACTGCACCGTAACCGACAGCGGCCCGCGCGCGGTGTCGCCGCCGACGAGGCTGACCTTGCACGAATCGGCGAGCGCAAAAAACCCGCCGGCGAAACGCGACACCCAGTCCTCGTCGGCGCGCGGCAGCGTCAGCACCAGCAGCGCCCAGCGCGGCACCGCGCCCATCGCCGCGATGTCGCTCAGATTAACCGCCAGCGCCTTGTGGCCGATGTCGCCGGCATCGGCGTCGGCGTTGAAATGCGTGCCGGCGACCAGCGTGTCGGCGGCCACCACCAGCGGCTCCGAAACCGGGCCGAGCACCGCGGCGTCGTCGCCGATGCCGACGACGACCGCGTCGTCGCCGGACTCGCGCACAAGATGCGCCCGCACCAGTTGTTCCTCGCCGACGGCGCCGCCGCTGCAACGCTTCGCCAGGCGGTCGAGAACGCCGTTGACAAAGCGGTAGCCCTGGTCGGCGCCGTATTTCCTGGCAAGGCGGACGGCTTCGGTGATGGCGACGGCGGAGTCAATGTCGTCGCGGCACAGAATCTCGTAGGCCGCGTTGCGGACAATCGCGCGCTCAATCGGGTCCACGCTTTCAAGCGGCATGTCCATGCACTGCTGAAGTTCGCCGTCCGCCGTGCCGTTAATGGCGGCGCGCAGCAATTCGGTGAAATAACCGGCGTCGGCCTTGCCGTAGTCGTCGTCGGCGGCGAACTGCGCGCTGATTTCATCGAAGTCCTGGCCGGTCATCTGCCACTGATAGACGGCCTGTATCGCCAGCCGCCGCGCGCGGCTGCGGGCGTGGAACAGCAGGTGGTCGCTCATCAATCCGCGCCCGTCAGCCGCCGCAGCCCCGGCGTCAGCCGAGACGCCGCAGCAGGCAGGCCATTTCCAGCGCCGCCAGCGCCGCCTCGGCGCCGCGGTTTCTGTCGGCGCCCGCGCGCGCCATGGCCTGCTCCGCGTTGTCCGCCGCGAGCACGCCGAACCCGACCGGCACGCCGGTGTCGAGAATAACGCGGGCGATGCCGCGGCTGCATTCGCGCACGACATGGTCGAAGTGCGGCGTCTGCCCGCGGATAACGCAGCCGACGGCGACGATGCCGGCGTAACGCCCGGCGTCGGCGCAGCGGCTCGCGGCCAGCGGAATTTCAAACGCGCCCGGCACGCGCACGATGTCGGCGCCCGGCGCGTTGTGCTCGCGCAGCGCGCGCAGCGCGCCATCCATCAGGCTTTCGACGATTTGCGGGTTGTAACGCGAGGCGACGATGCAAAACCGCGCGCCGCCGCCGTCGGGCCGCGCCTCAATCAGGCGGTTGTCAGCCATCGGCGCGCGCCTCGCGTTCGGAGCGGTAGCGTATCAGGTCCTCGACCGTGCCGATCTTCAGCCGGTGGCGGCGCGCGAAGCCCTCCAGATCGGCGCGCCGCGCCATCGAGCCGTCTTCCTTCAGAATCTCGACGATAACCGCCGCCGGTTCGGCGGCGCCGGCAAGCCGCGCCAGATCGCAGCCGGCCTCGGTGTGCCCGGCGCGGGTCAGCACGCCGCCCGGCTGCGCCATCAGCGGGAAGACATGCCCGGGCCGGCTGACATCGCCGGGGGCCGCGCCCGGCGCTATCGCGGTGCGGATGGTGTGCGCCCTGTCGGGCGCCGAGATGCCGGTGCTGACGCCGTCGCTTGCGTCAATCGAGACGGTGAAGTTGGTCGCCAGGCGGTCGTCGGTGCCGGCGACCATCAGCGGCAGGTCAAGACGCCGGCAACGCTCGCGCGTCAGCGTCAGGCAGACCAGCCCGCGCCCGTGGGTAATCATGAAATTAACCGCCTGCGGCGTGACCCGCTCCGCCGCCATCACCAGGTCGCCCTCGTTTTCGCGGTCCTCGCCGTCCATGATGATGACCATCCGCCCGTCGCGGACATCGGCGACCAGTTCCTCGACGGTTGCGCTCGGCATCACATCCGGCGGGCGGGTTCACGCCTGCGGCGGCGACAGGAACCGCTCGAACACCGCGCGCCCGGCAAACCCGGCGTCCCGCCCCAGCCCTTCCTCGATGCGAATCAACTGGTTGTATTTGGCGACGCGGTCGGTGCGGCACAGCGACCCGGTCTTGATCTGGCCGACGCCGGTCGCCACCGCGAGGTCGGCGATGGACACATCCTCGGTCTCACCGGAACGGTGCGACATCACGCAGTTGTAGCCTGCGTTTTGCGCCAGTTCAACCGCCGCCAGCGTCTCGCTCAGGGTGCCAATCTGGTTCGGCTTGATCAGCACCGAGTTGGCGACGCCCATCTCGATGCCCTTCTTGATGATTTCGGTGTTGGTGACGAACAGGTCGTCGCCGACCAGTTGAATCTTGTCGTCCAGTTTGCGGGTCATCGCCCGCCAGCCGTCCCAGTCGTCCTCGGCCATGCCGTCCTCGATGGAGATGATCGGGTATTTGCCGGCCCATTCGGCCAGGCACTCGATGAAGGCGGCGCTGTCGTAGTGGCGCTTCTCCGACGGCAAACGGTAAAAGCCGCCGTCGAACAACTCCGAACTGGCGACATCAAGCGCCAGAAAAATGTCTTCGCCCGGACGGTAGCCACTGACCTCGACGGCTTCCAGGATCATCTCGATGGCGGCCTCGTTGGACTCCAGGTCGGGCGCGACGCCGCCCTCGTCGCCGACGGTCGTGCTGAAGCCGCGCTTGTCCAGCACGCGGTTCAGCGAATAGAAAATCTCGGCGCCGATGCGGATGGTCTCGCGCACATCGCCGCCGCCGAGCGGCACAATCATGAATTCCTGGATGTCCACATTGTTGCTGGCGTGCGAGCCGCCGTTCAGGATGTTGATCATCGGCACCGGCAGCAGCGGCACGCTGCCGGCGGCGAGGTGGCGGTGCAGCGGGACGCCCTCGATGGCGGCGCCGGCCTTCGCCGCCGCCAGCGACACCGCCAGAATCGCGTTGGCGCCGAGGCGGCTTTTGTTTTCGGTGCCGTCGAGTTCAATCATCGCGTCGTCCAGCGCGCGCTGCTCCTGCACCGCCATGCCGACCAGCGCATCGCGGATCTCGGTGTTGACATTGGTGACGGCGTTGCGCACGCCGCGCCCGTGAAAACGCTTCTTGTCGCCGTCGCGCAACTCGGCGGCTTCGAGCGAGCCGGTGGAGGCGCCGGACGGAACCGAGGCGCGCCCGGTCACGCCGCCGGCGACGACCTCGGCCTCGACCGTCGGGTTGCCGCGCGAATCAATGATTTCGCGCCCGCGAATGTCGGTTATTTTCTTCATGATGACGGGGCGGCGGCGTCAGGCCGCCTTGACAACGGTGTCAATCGCCTTCAGTTCCTCCAGCAGGCCGCGCATCGCGCCGAGGGGCCAGGCGTTGGGGCCGTCGCTCAGCGCGCGTTCGGGGTCGGGATGCGACTCCATGAACACGCCGGCGACGCCGACGCCGACGGCGGCGCGCGCCAGCGCCGGCACGAACTCGCGCTGGCCGCCGGATTCGCCGCCGCGCGCGCCCGGCAACTGCACCGAGTGGGTCGCGTCGAAGACAACCGGGCAATCCGTCTCGCGCATGATGACCAGGGAACGCATGTCAGACACCAGGTTATTGTAGCCGAAACTGCACCCCCTTTCACAAACCATCAACTGCCGGTTGCCCTCGGCGCGGCCCTTCTCGACGACATTTTTCATTTCCCACGGCGACAGAAACTGCCCCTTCTTCAGGTTGACGGGCCGCCCGGCGCGCGCGACATTGCGGATGAAGTTCGTCTGGCGGCACAGGAAGGCCGGCGTTTGCAGCACATCCACCACCTGCGCGACCTCGTCGAGCGGCGTGTCCTCGTGCACATCGGTCAGCACCGGCACGCCGACCTCGCGCCCGACGCGCTCGAGTATGCGCAGCCCGCGCTCGAAGCCGACGCCGCGAAAACTGTCGTGCGACGAGCGGTTGGCCTTGTCGAAAGACGACTTGTAGATGAACGGGATGCCGAGGCCGGCGGTGATGTCTTTCAGTTGCGCCGCGGTTTCAAGCGCGAGTTGCTCGCTTTCAATGACGCAAGGCCCCGAAATCAGGAAAAACGGGCGCCGCCCGCCGACCCGCCAGCCGCACAATTCCATCAGCCGCGCTCCCGGTGGAAACGGCCCGCGGCGCCGATAAAGCCGATGAAAAGAGGATGGCCGTCGCGCGGCACCGATGTGAACTCGGGATGAAACTGACAGCCGACGAACCACGGATGGCCGCCGACCTCGATGATCTCGACCAGTTGCCCGTCCATGGACACGCCGGCGACGACCAGCCCGGCGTCGCACAGGCGGTCCTTGTAGGTGTTGTTGAATTCGTAGCGGTGGCGGTGGCGCTCGCGGATGACATCGCCGCGGTACATCGCGCGCGCCGCCGAGCCTGCGGCGAGCCGGCAGCCCTGCTCGCCGAGGCGCATCGTGCCGCCGAGGTCGGAGCCTTCGCTGCGCCGCTTGACGGCGCCCGATGCGTCGTTCCACTCGGTAATCAGCGCGATCACCGGGTGCGGCGTGGCGGCGTCGAATTCGGTGCTGTTGGCGGACTCCAGATGCGCGACATTGCGCGCGAACTCGATGGCCGCGACCTGCATCCCGAGGCAAATGCCGAAATACGGCACGCCGTGGCGGCGCGCGTACTCCGCCGCGCGTATCTTGCCCTCGATGCCGCGCAGGCCGAAGCCGCCCGGCACCAGCACGCCGTCCATGCCGGCGAGGCCGTCGCCGCCGTTGCCGAGGCGGTCGGAATCCACATAGACAATCTCGACGCGGGTGCGCGTTTTCAGGCCGGCGTGGGCCAGCGCCTCGTTGACCGACTTGTAGGCGTCGGTCAGGCCGGTGTATTTGCCGACCATCGCGATACGCACCTCGGTCTCGGGCGAGCGGCGCGCCTGCACCACCGCGCGCCATTCGCCGAGATCCGCCGGGCGCGTGTCGTCCAGCCCGAGGCGGCGCACCAGCAGGTCGTCCACGCGCTGTTCGTGCAGCCACAGCGGAATCTCGTAGATGTTCTCAAGGTCCACCGCCGAGATGACGGCGTCGCCGGCGACATTGGTGAACAGCGCGATCTTTTTCCGCTCCTCCGGCGGCAGCGGCCTCTTCGAGCGGCACAGCAGCAGGTCGGGCTGAATGCCGATGGAGCGCAGTTCCTTGACCGAATGCTGGGTCGGCTTGGTCTTGATTTCGCCGCTGGTCTCGAGGTACGGCACCAGCGTCAGGTGCACATAGGCGCAAGGCGCGTCGTTCTCCAGCCCGAACTGGCGGATGGCCTCCAGAAACGGCAGCGACTCGATGTCGCCGACGGTGCCGCCAATCTCGACCAGCATCACATCGGCGTCGCCCGCGCCCTCGCGGATGGCGGCCTTGATCTCGTCGGTGATGTGCGGAATCACCTGCACCGTGGAGCCGAGATAGTCGCCGCTGCGTTCCTTGCGGATGACGCGCTCGTAAATCTGCCCGGTGGTGTAGTTGTTGTGGCGCCCCGCCCTGAAACGCACAAAACGCTCGTAATGGCCGATGTCAAGGTCGGTCTCGGCGCCGTCGGCGGTGACATACACCTCGCCGTGCTGGTAGGGGCTCATCGTCCCCGGGTCCACATTGATGTAGGGGTCGAGTTTGGTCAGCCCGACCTTGAGGCCGCGCGCCTCGAGAATCGCGCCGATGGCGGCGGAGGCAAGCCCCTTGCCCAGCGACGACACAACGCCGCCCGTGACAAAAACATAGCGCGTCATCGTCCGCAAAACCGGCGAAACCCCGCCCCTGTGCCGTCCAGCCGCATGGACAGCCATTGTAAAAGCAAACCGGCCACGCCGCTACTCGCAGACCGCCAGGCCCCAGACCAGGCGCAGGCGGCCATCGGCGTGGATCAGCGGCACGCGGTCGCGTTCCCACGGCGGCACGCCGCGCGCCTGGAAGATTTTCTTCAGGTCCTGGTGGAAACAACCGGCGCCGCGGCGGCGCGCGCATTGCTCGCCGCCGCGGCGAAAGCCGACATGCAGGCGCGCGGCGGCGGCGAGCGCCGGCGCCTGGCGCAGCAGTTCGCGCCAGCGCAGCGTCTGTTTCAGTTCCGGCAATTCAAGGTCGGCGCCATGCGGCCACGGCCTTTCAACCGGCGGCGGCGACAGCGGGCGCGCCCGCGCATACAGCCGGTCGCGGTAAAAGCCGACCTCCGAACCCGGCCACGCGATGACGCTGCCGCTGCGCGGGCGCGATGCAATCAGCGCGGCGCGCAGGTACTCCAGTTGGCGCTCGCCGGGCGTGCGCAGCCCGCAGGTCTTGAGCCAGTGGCGCAGCACAATCTTCTGCCGGGCGGCGGACAACGCCGAACACGCCTTCACCAGCAGCGCGCACCCGTCCGGCGTCATGCAGCGCGCCAGGCAGCGCGCGGCCTCGGCGTCGAGCAGTTCGCGCGCCTCGCCCTGGTGGCGCGCGGCGCGCGCGGCGGCGGCCTCCCATTCCGGCCAGCGCGCCCTCAGCAGCGGGACGACGCGGTGGCGCAGGTAGTTGCGGTCGTGGCGCAACTCGGCGTTGCCGCTGTCCTCGACCCAGCGCAGTTCGTGCCGAAGCGCGTAGTCGCGAATCGCCGCGCGCGAAAACGCCAGCATGGGCCGCGCCAGCCAGCCGTCGCCGAAAGGCGTGCAACGCGGCATCGCCGCCAGGCCGGCGGTGCCCGCGCCGCGCATCAACTGAAGCAGCACGGTCTCGGCCTGGTCGTCGCGGTGGTGCGCGGTCAGCAGCAGCGTGCCGGGGGTTGCGAAGCGGCGCAGCGCACCGTAGCGCGCGCGCCGCGCCGCCGCCTCGGGACTTTCGCCGGGCGCGGCGCGCGCCCGCACTTTCACCGCCGCCATCTCAACGCCGATGCCGCGCGCCTGTTCGCGGCAATGCCGCTCCCACGCATCGGCCTCGTCGTGCAGGCCGTGGTGGACATGCACCGCAAGCAGCGCCGGCGCGCGCGGCGTTTCCAGGCGGCGCAGCAGGTGCAGCAGGACGCTGGAATCGGCGCCGCCGCTCCACGCCAGCACCATCCGCGACGGCTTGAGATGCGCCAGCAACTCCGACAGTTCGGCGGCAACGCCGCGGGCCAGGTCCGGGTCGCGCACCAACTCAGACATGCTTGAAATGCCCGACTTCGGTCAGCCTGCGGTAGCGGTCATCCAGCATTCGCTGCGGCGGCAGGTTGGCGAGTTGATTGAATTGCGCCTCAAGGCTGTCGCGCAGCCGCGCCGTCACCGCCTTGAAGTCGCGGTGGGCGCCGCCGAGCGGTTCGGGGACGATTTCATCCACCAGCGACAATTCGCCGAGGCGCTGCGGCGTGATGCCGAGCGCCTTCGCCGCATCCGCCGCCTTGTTGGCGTCCTTCCACAGGATGGAGGCGCAGCCTTCCGGGGAAATCACCGAGTAAATGCTGTATTGCAGCATCAGCAGGCGGTCGCCGACGCCGATGGCGAGCGCGCCGCCGGAACCGCCCTCGCCGATGACGACGCTGACGACGGGCGTTTCAATCTGCGACATCAATTGCAGGTTGGCGGCGATCGCCTCGCTCTGGTTGCGCTCCTCGGCGCCGACGCCGGGGTAGGCGCCCGGCGTGTCAATCAGCGTCAGCACCGGCATCCGGAAACGCTCGGCGAGGCGGAACAGGCGCGCCGCCTTGCGGTAGCCTTCCGGGCGCGGCATGCCGAAATTGCGCCGCACCTTCTCTTCGGTGTCGCGCCCCTTCTGGTGGCCGGCCACGGCGATGGGCCGCCCGCAGAAACGCCCGATGCCGGCGACGATGGCGGGGTCGTCGAGGTAATGGCGGTCGCCGTGCAGTTCCTCAAAGTCGGTCAGCAGCGCGCCGATGTAATCAAGCGTGTACGGGCGCTGCGGATGCCGCGCCAGTTGCGCGGTCTGCCACGGCGTCAGGTCGTCGTAGATCTGCTTCGTCAACTTCCGGCATTTCTGCTCGAGTTGCTCGATTTCCGGGTTCAGATCCACCTCGCCGCGGCTGACGAGGCGGCGCAGTTCTTCAAGTTTTTGCTCGAGTTCGACGATCGGCTGCTCAAAATCAAGATGTTCGGAGTGCATTGCGGGATGTACCTTTCAGTCGGCGCATTTTAGCACGGCGGCGCGCCTGGCCGGAGTTTGCCCGGAGTGCGCCCGGTGTTCGCCTGTCGCGGCGGCGCACTTTTCTATATACTAACGCGCTGAGTTTCCCGCCCCGCCATGACCGAACCGCCGCAGACCACTCCCGCCGCCGCGCTCGGCGAACGCTACCGGCGCCGCCTTGCGGAGCACGGCCACGAGTCCGACCCGGCCCAGATTGAGGTTGTGCGGCGCTTGCAGCGCCTGTTTGATGAAATCACCGCCGAGCCAGAGCGCGGCGGCGTGCGGCGCTGGCTGAGGCGCATCACCGGGCGCACGCCGCCGGCGCCGCGCGGGCTGTATCTGTGGGGCGGCGTCGGCGTCGGCAAAACCTTTCTGATGGATTTGTTCTTTGAGGCGCTGCCGGTTGAGCGCAAACAGCGCCTGCATTTCTACCGCTTCATGCAGGAAGTCCACGCGCTGCTGAAACGCGGGCGCGGGCGCCGCAACCCGCTTGATGCGGTCGCGGAACGCCTGACGCGGCGCGCGGCAGTGCTGTGCCTTGACGAGTTCTTCGTGTCCGACATCACCGACGCGATGATACTCCACCAACTGCTGCGCGCGCTGTTCGACAGAAATCTGGTGCTGGTGACGACCTCCAACATCGCGCCGCCGGATCTTTACAAGGACGGCTTGCAGCGCGGGCGTTTCCTGCCGGCCATCGCGCTGATTGAGCGCCACACCCGCGTCGTGCGGCTGGATGCGCGCACCGACTACCGGCTGCGGACGCTGGAGGCGGGCGAGGTTTATCACCACCCGTGCGGGCGCGCCGCCGACGACGAACTGGCGCGCAGTTTCCGCGCCATCAACGGCTGCGCGGACGGCGAGGACGCCGGCGCCGGCGGCGCCATCGAGGTCAACGGGCGCGATGTGCCCGTCGTGCGGCATTCGCGCAACACCGCCTGGTTCGACTTCAAGGACATCTGCGAAGGCCCGCGTTCGCCCGCCGACTACATCTCGATCGCGCACCTCTACCACACCGTGCTGATTTCCAATGTTCCGCTGTTTGACCGGCGCGACGACGCGGCGCGGCGCTTCATCCAGTTGGTGGACGAGTTCTACGACCGCAATGTCAAGTTGATTGTGTCGGCGGCGGCGGCGCCCGCCGAACTGTACCGCGACGGGCGCCTCGGCCCCGAATTCAGCCGCGCCGCGAGCCGCCTCGGCGAAATGCAAAGCCGGCGCTACCTGTCGCAGGCGCACCGCGGTTGAGCGCGATGGACGCCGTGTTTGAATCCGCGATTGACTCGCTGCCGCTGCTGAACCGGGGCAAGGTCAGGGATATTTATCAAGTGGACGACGATCACCTGCTCATCGTCACGACCGACCGCATCTCGGCGTTTGATGTGGTGCTGCCGAACGCGATTCCGGGCAAGGGGCAAGTGCTGACCGCGCTCAGCAATTTCTGGTTCGGGCGCACCGCGGCGCTGGCGCCGAACCACCAGAGCGGCCTCGACCCGCTGCACGCGGCGCGCGAACTGCGCGAACGCCGCGAACTGCGCGAACGCAGCGTTGTCGTCAAAAAGGCGCGGCCTCTGCCGGTTGAGGCGATTGTGCGCGGCTACCTGCTGGGGTCGGGCTGGCGCGACTACCGCGAGACCGGCGCCGTCTGCGGCATCGCGCTGCCGGCGGGGCTGCAACTGGCCGATCGGTTGCCGCAGCCGCTGTTCACGCCCTCGACCAAGGCCGCCGCCGGCGAGCACGATGTCAACATCTCTTTCGACGCCGCCGCCGCGCAAATCGGGCGCGATGTCGCGGTGCGCGTGCGCGATGCGGCGCTCGCCATCTACCGCGCCGGCGCCGACCACGCCTTTCAGCGCGGCATCATCATCGCCGACGCCAAGTTTGAATTCGGCCTTGACCGCGACGGCGAACTGCTGCTGATTGACGAGGTGCTGACGCCCGACTCGTCGCGTTTCTGGGACCGGCGCGGCTACCGTCCGGGTGTGAATCCGCCCAACTTTGACAAGCAATTCGTCAGAGACTATCTGGAAGGACTTGACTGGGACAAGACCGCGCCCGCGCCGCCGCTGCCCGACGGGGTCGTCCGCAAGACCGCCGAGCGCTACCGGCGCGCGCGCGACATGCTGATGGCCGATTGATGGCGAATTGATGGCGGGCTGATGGCGAACTGATGGCAGACCATGGGGGCGCGGCGCGCGGCGTTTTCATCACCGGCACCGACACCGGCGTCGGCAAGACCTTCGTCGCCTGCCGACTGATACGCGCGCTGGAAAGCGGTGGGCTGGACACGGCGGTGTTCAAGCCGGTCGAGACCGGCTGCCGCACGCACGGCGGCGAGATGACGCCGCACGACGCCGTGCAGTTGGCGCACGCCTCAAGACACCGCCCGGCGACCGGCGATGTCTGCCGCTACCGCTTCACCGACGCCGTGTCGCCTGCGCGCGCGGCGCAACTGGCGGGCGTTGATCTGCGCGTCAGCGATTTGGCCGCGGCCTGCCGCAGCGGACTGCGGCGTTTTGCCGTCGTCGAGGGGGCGGGCGGCCTGCTGTCGCCGATTGCGGGCGACGGCGTCAACGCCGATTTGGCGGCGGCGCTGGGCCTTGCGGTCGTCGTCGTCGCCGCCGACCGACTCGGCTGCATCAACCATGTACTGTTGACGCTGGAAGCGCTGGCGGCGAGGAATCTCGACACTGTCGCCGTCGTGCTCAACCGCCCTGATGCGGCGCCCGCGCCCGGCGGTGCGCTCAATGATGCGCTCGGCGGCGCACCTGACAGCGCGTTGGACAACGCGCGCGAACTCGCGGCGCACACACAGACGGCGATTGTGAAGATTGGCCACGACCCGGACGGCGGGCGCGACAACAACGGCATTCGCCGCCTGGCAGAAATGGTGAAACAGGCAGCCGGGGTGTGACGGGCGTCAGCCCTGACAACAACGACAGCATCCGCCGTCTGGCAGAGATGGTGAAACAGACAGCCGGGGTGTGCCGGGCGTCAGCCCTGGTCGTGCGCCTCGCACAACCGCTCGGAGCCGGGCGGCATGTTGTCCGGGCACTGACCGCAGCGTTCGTTGCCCGGCACCGCGAATTCCATCTTGGCCGGATTCGGGAAGTCAAAGTCGTTCATCAGCCGGATGAATTCACCGCGGGTGACGCCGGTGTTCAGGCGCGGGTTGCGCTTCTTTTCCTGGCCGACCGTCGTCAGCATGCGGCCTTCGTAGTCGTGGCCGGGATAAACCAGCGTGTCGTCGGGCAGCGTGTAAAACTTGCCGTGGATGCTGTCGTACAGCACGCCGGCGTCGCCGGACTGGAAATCGGTGCGGCCACAGGCGTCAATCAGCAGCGCGTCGCCGGAGAGCAGCATTTTCTGGGTGCCGTTGTCCATCAGGTAGGCGTGGTGGGTGTCGGTGTGGCCCGGCGTGAAGAGCGGATACAGTTCAAGCCGGCCAATGCGGAAGGTCTCGCCTTCGCGGACTCCGATGTCGCGGCACGGCAGATCGTCCATCGCCGGGCCTGCGATTTTGCAGTCGGTCAGCGAGCGCAGTTTGAAGCCGCCGCTGACATGGTCGGCGTGAATGTGCGTCTCAAGCGTGCACGACAGCCGCAGGCCGAGTTCCTGCACCGCGCGCATGTCGCGGTCGAAGGTCTCGATGACCGGGTCTATCAGCGCCGCTTCGCCGCTGTCGGGGCAGCCGATCAGGTAGGTGTAGGTGCTTGAGGACGGTTCAAACAGTTGCTTGAATATCATGGGCTGGCCCGGTTGTCGGCGTATAATTGAAGCCAATGGAAACGACGCAAATCAAAAAACTGATCGAGTCGGGCATTCCCGGCGCGCGCGCCGAAGTCAGCGGCGGCGACGGCAAGTACGAAACCACCGTCGTCAGCGAGCATTTCAGGGGCCTGCCGGCGGTCAAGCGCCATCAGGCCGTTTACGCGACGGTCGCCGAATACATTTCCGGCGGCATGCTGCATGCGCTGACCATCCGCGCCTACACTCCGGACGAGGCTCCGGACGGGCCGCCGGACGAAGCGGCCACCAAAACCTGACCCCGCCCCGGCGCGGCGCGGCGGCGCCTCAACGGGCATCCGTGTCACCGATGTCAACAACGCCGAGACCCTTGTGGCTTGAGAACCAGGCCGCGAACACCTTCATGTCGTGCTCGTCAAGCAGCCCGATCATGCCGAGCATGACCGCGTTCTTGCGGCGCCCTTCCTTGTAGTCGAGCAGCGCCCGGTGCAGGTAATCGCGGTACTGGCCGGCGATTCTCGGGTTTTCCGGCAGCGGGCTGTTGCCGTCCTCGCCGTGGCAACTGACGCACACTTGCAGTTTTTGTTGCTGCTCTTCCGGCAGCGCGGCGCGGGCCGGCTGCCGCTCCGCCGCCGTGTCCGCCGGCAGCGACGAGAAGAAGGCGGCGATGTCGGCCATGTCGCCCTCGCTCAGGCGGTGCGTCTGCGCCCTCATCGTCGGATGGTCGCGTTCACCCGACTGGTAGCCTTTCAGCGCGGCGACGATGTACGCGGCGTGCTGGCCGGCGAGTTTCGGCACATGGTAACTGGGATAGACATTGGCGTAGGTCGGGATGCCGTGGCAGCCGAGGCAGGTGGCCGCCTTGTGCCGGCCCGCCTCGCTGTCACCCGCGTTCGCGGCGGCGGCCAGGAAAGCCAGCGTCAGCGTGAAAAGTCTGTATTTCATCAGGTGTCCTTCAGGTTGATGTTCAACGACCGCCGGATTTTACAACAAAACCGGGGCCGGATGGAAGGTTGCGCGGGCGGCGCATTTGCCGCAGAATACCGCCCAGCCATGACGACCATGAACCAGCCGCTCAAAATCGCAGTCACCGGCAGCGCCGGGAACATCGGCTACGCGCTGATTTTCCGCATTGCGTCCGGACAGATGACCGGGGGCCGCCCCGTCATCCTGCATCTGGTTGATATCGAGCCGATGCGGAAAGTGCTCGACGCGGTGGCGATGGAACTGGAGGATTGCGCTTTCCCGACGCTCGCCGACTGCGTGCTGGCGACCGACCCGAAACAGGGCTTTCGCGACATTGACATCGCGCTGCTGGTCGGCTCAAGACCGCGCGGCAAGGGAATGGAACGCAAGGACCTGCTGCGCAGCAACGGCGAAATTTTCCGCACCCAGGGGCGCGCCCTGAATGAAAACGCGTCGAAGGATGTCAAGGTTCTGGTCGTCGGCAACCCGGCCAACACCAACGCGCTGATTGCGTCGGCCAACGCGCCCGACCTCGACGCGCGCCAATTCACCTGCATGACGCGCCTCGACCACAACCGCGGCGTCGCAATGCTGGCGGGGCGCCTCGGCTGCGCCCCCGCCGACATCCGGAAGATGATCGTCTGGGGCAACCACTCCTCAACACAATTCCCCGACCCGCTGCATTGCGAGGCCGGCGGCCAGCCCGCAAAGGCCGACATGGAATGGATTAGGGAAACCTTCGTGCCCGCGGTGCAGCAACGCGGCGCGCGCGTCATTGAGGCGCGCGGCGCGTCATCCGCCGCATCGGCGGCCTCCGCCGTCATTGACCACATGCACAGCTGGATGGACGGAACCCCGCCCGGAGACTGGACCAGCATGGGCGTCCCCGCCGACGGCAGTTACGGCATCAAACCCGGCGTCATGTTCTCGTACCCGGTAACCGCCGCCAACGGCGACTGGCGCATCGTCCAGGAACTCAAACTGAACGAATTCGAACGCTCAATGATTACCCTGACCGAAAAAGAACTGCAAGAAGAACGCGCCGCAGTCAAAGACCTGCTTCCCTGACCTCTCCGCACATCCAAAACCGCTATGCGGTGCGTTTATGAAAAGTAGGATAGTGTGTTGGTCAGGAAATAGTTGAAGCGCCATTTCAGGCACAGGGATTCGGGGTGATGACGGGGGGTGTCGGCGGCCATGGGCAGGTTTGGCTGGATAACCTCGGCTTGGCGGGTGTCGTGGTATGCGCGGATGCGGAAGTGCAGGATGGGTGTCAGGGGTGCGGTCTTGATGTTGCTGAAAAAACTGTACACCAGGTGCATGGTTGTCGTGTAGCGTGTTCTGCATTCGACGCTCAGCGCGAGGAGGTAGCCGTCGCGGGTGGTGACACGGCCACTGCCCGGCTCGGGGTTGAACTCCCTGCACAGGCGGTTGAGCAGGTGGTAGTTGCATCCGTACAAGTGCATCAGGCCCGCGAAGTCGGCGGTTGCGCCGGTGCGGCGGGGAGGCGCCGCTGCGCGGGCGGCGGTGTGTTCCGGTGTCGTTTCGTTCATTGTTCAGTCGGGGTTGTCTGAATCCAGCCGGCCCGCCGGTAGCCGGCGGTGCACAGACAGAGATGCCGGAAGTCTTTCGGCCTGGCCCTGTCGCCGAAGATGCAAAGCCTGCGGCGGCGGCCATCGCCGGATTGTATGCTCATTTGCAGATAATAGCAAAAGATGTGTTCGACCCGAAATGCGGCGACCGGCGCCCCGTTGCAGGCCACCACGCCGCGCCCCGGTTCAACGCCGAGCGTGGTCAGCCGCGGACGGCGGGCGGCGCGGCGGCGGTGCAGCGCGGCGTGAACCAGCACCGCGAGGGCGACAACGGCCTTCACCGCAATTTCCGCCTGCCACAGGCCGATGGCGCACAGCGCCAGACCGTGCATGGCCATCAGTGAAACCGCAGCAATGCGCGACGGCGCCAACTCAATCCGGGCCGCTTTGCACAGCGAAGATGTTGCGGTGCGCGACGGCGTCTGTTCAGTTCGGCCTGCCTTGCACAGCGAAGCCGTTGCGGTGTGCGACGGCGCCGGATTAGTCCGGGATGTTTTGCACAGCAAAGCCACGGCGTTGCGCGACGACGCCCGCTCAGTCCGGGCCGCTTTGCACGATGTGGCGGATAACGCGGTCAACCGCGTCGCCGGTGGCGGTGCGGTGGCCGGTGAGCAGTCGGTAGAGTTCCGGGTCCGGGAATTGCAATAGTTTTTCAAACGCCGCGCGTTCATCGGCCTCCGCCTTGTCGTAGTGCTGTTCCAGATAACGGAGCATCAGAATATCGAGTTCCCTGGTGCCCCTGCGACAAAGCCAGTAAAGCCGCTTTCTGCCGGCATTCACCGCGCAAAACCGACGAACGGACGCCGCGCGCCGACGAATGGCCGAATCATCAGAAACGGCGCGCGACGAGGAGTTTCTTGATTTCGGCGATGGCCCTGGCCGGGTTCAGCCCCTTGGGGCAGGCGTCGGCGCAATTCATGATGGTGTGGCAGCGGTAGAGTTTGAACGGATCCTCAATCTCGTCCAGGCGCTCGCCGGCGGCCTCGTCGCGGCTGTCGGCAATCCAGCGGTAGGCCTGAAGCAGAATCGCCGGCCCCAGGTAGCGGTCGCCGTTCCACCAGTAACTCGGGCAACTGGTCGAGCAGCACGCGCACAGTATGCACTCCTCCAGCCCGTCGAGTTTGTCGCGGTCCTCGACCGACTGAAGCCGCTCGCGGTCCGGCGGCGGCGGCGTCTGCGCGCGCATCCACGGCTTGATGGACGCATACTGCGCGTAGAAGTGCGTCAAATCGGGCACCAAATCCTTGATGACCGGCATGTGCGGCAGCGGAAACACCCGCACATCGCCGCGCACATCGCTGATCGCCCGCGTGCACGCCAGCGTGTTGCGCCCGGAGATGTTCATCGAGCACGACCCGCAAATCCCCTCGCGGCACGAGCGCCGGAAAGTCAGCGTCGAGTCGGTTTCGTTCTTGATCTTGATGAGCGCGTCGAGCACCATCGGTCCGCAATCGTCGAGGTCCACCTCGTAGGTGTCGGTGCGCGGATTCTCGCCGCTGCCGGCGTCGTAGCGGTACACGACAAAACGCCGGATGCGCCCGCCGCGCGACGCGCCGCCGGCGGCGTAATAGCGCCCCTTCCTGACAATGGAATTGGCCGGTAATCTGAATTGAGCCATGGTGTTCTCCGGTGCAAAGCCTGCCGCCGCCGATTGTACGACAGATGTCAGTAAACCCTCGCTTTCGGCGGAATCACCTCCACCTCGTCGGTCAGCGTGCGCAAATGCACCGGGCGGTAGTGTATCCCGACATCGCCGGACGCCTCGTCAAAACGCAGCAGCGTGTGTTTCATCCAGTTGTCATCGTCGCGTTCGGGGTAGTCGTCGCGCGCATGCGCGCCGCGGCTCTCCAGCCGGTTCAGCGCGCCCGCCACCGTGCACACCGCCTGCGGCAGCAGGTTGGCGAGTTCCAGCGTCTCCACCAGGTCGGTGTTCCAGATCAGCGAACGGTCGGCCACCCGCACCCGCGAGAAGCGCGCATGCACATCGCGCACCCGCGCCAGCCCCTCCTCCAGGTTGTCGCCGGTGCGAAACACCGCCGCGTAGGTCTGCATGATCTTCTGCATCTCAAGGCGCAGCGCCGCCGTCGGCTGGTCGCCGTCGGCGTGGCGGATGCGGTCGAAGCGCTCGAGAATGCGCTCGACCGACGCCGCCGGCACCGGCGGCGCCTTGCCGCCCTTCGCCCCCAGCAGCGCGGCGGCGCGCCTTGCGGCGGCGCGCCCGAACACAATCAAATCCAGCAGCGAATTCGAGCCGAGGCGGTTGGCGCCGTGCACCGACACGCACGCCGCCTCGCCGATGGCCATCAGCCCGGGCACGACATCGTCGGGGTTGCCGTTTCTCAGCTGAATGACCTCGCCGTGGTAATTCGTCGGAATGCCGCCCATGTTGTAGTGCACCGTCGGCAGCACCGGAATCGGCTCCTTCGTCACATCCACGCCGGCGAAAATCCGCGCCGACTCCGAAATGCCGGGCAGGCGCTTTTCAATGACTTCGGGGCCGAGGTGCTCAAGGTGCAGGTGAATGTGGTCTTGCTGCGGGCCGACGCCGCGCCCTTCGTTGATCTCGAGGGTCATCGAGCGGCTGACGACATCGCGCGACGCGAGGTCCTTCGCATTCGGCGCGTAGCGCTCCATGAAACGCTCGCCCGCGGCGTTCGTCAGGTAGCCGCCCTCGCCGCGCACGCCCTCGGTAATCAGGCAGCCGGCGCCGTAGATGCCGGTCGGGTGGAACTGCACGAATTCAAGGTCTTGCAGCGGCAGCCCGGCGCGCAGCACCATGCCGTTGCCGTCGCCGGTGCAGGTGTGCGCCGAAGTGCACGAGAAATAGGCGCGCCCGTAACCGCCGGTGGCCAGCAGCACGATGCGCGCGCGAAACAGATGCAGTTTGCCGGTCGCCAGATCCCACGCGACAACGCCGGCGCACGCGCCGTTGTCGTCCATCACCAGGTCGAGGGCGAAGTACTCGACAAAAAACCCGGCGTTGTGCTTCAGCGACTGCTGGTAGAGCGTGTGCAGAATCGCGTGGCCGGTGCGGTCGGCGGCGGCGCAGGTGCGCTGCGCGATGCCCTTGCCGTAGCGCGTCGTCATGCCGCCGAAGGGCCGCTGGTAGATGCGCCCGCTGCCGGTCCTGGAAAACGGCACGCCGTAGTGCTCGAGTTCGATGATGGACGCCGCCGCCTCCTTGCACATGTACTCGATGGCGTCCTGGTCGCCGAGCCAGTCGCTGCCCTTGACGGTGTCGTACATGTGCCAGCGCCAGTCGTCCTCGCCCATGTTGCCGAGCGCCGCGCTGATGCCGCCCTGCGCGGCGACGGTGTGGCTGCGCGTCGGAAAAACCTTGGTGATGCAGGCCGTCTTCAGCCCCTCCTGCGCCATGCCGAAAACGGCGCGCAAGCCGGCGCCGCCGGCGCCGACGACGACGACATCAACAACATGCTCCTCCAGATCGTACGCTTTCGCCATGGCGACGCCCGCGACTAGCGGAAGGCGATGCCGACGACGGCGGCGACGGCGGCGACGGCGAGCAGCAGCACGGCGAAGTCAACCAGCACGATGGCCGCGACCTTGAGCCACGCCAGATGAACGTAGTCCTCGACGATGATGCGCAGCCCCAGTTCCATGTGCCAGAAAACGACAATCAGCAGCGCAATCAGCAACACCGAAACCACCGGCTTTTGCAGCCACGCGACCAGCCCGGCGTGGCTCAAATCGGGCAGCATCGCGACCGAAAACGCGCCCCACAGCACCAGCGGCACCAGAAACACCGAAGTCAGCCGCTGCGCCCACCAGTGGCCGGTGCCCTCTTTGGCCGCGCCCAGCCCGCGCGCCTGCGACAGCGGCGTGCGCAGACTCACGCCGGCATCCCCCGAACCCACAACGCGGCAAACCAGGTCAGCGCCGTCAGCGCCAGCGCGCCGGCGGCGGTCCACAGCGAGGTGCGAAACGCCACCGCCGCGTCAAAACCGAAACCGGCGTCCCAGAACAGATGGCGAATGCCGTTGCACAGATGGAAATACAGCGCGCCCGTCCACAGCGCCAGCAGCACCTGCCCCCACCACGCCGCCAGCAGCGCGCGAAGTTGCTCGTAGGCCGCGGCGTCGGCGGCGGCGGCCACCAGAACCACCGTCAGCGGCGCCATGCCGAACGCCAGAATCACGCCGGTGAAACGGTGCAGAATGGACAACAGCGCCGTCAGCGGCAGGCGGTACACCTGCAGGTGCGGCGACAGCGGCCTGGAATCGGGTCGGGACATCGGCGGCGCTCTCGGTAAAGCGCGATTCTAAACCATCCGCGCGGCGATAAACAACCGCGCCGCGAACGCGCCCCGCCGTCAGTAACTGAACGCGACCCGTTCGACGCCGTCAATGCGGCGCAGGCGGCACAGCATCTCCTCGCACGGGCGCACCTTCCAGGCGTCGCCGAAGCGCAGGCGCGTGGCCGCCTCGGCGGTTCGCAGCGAGACGATGACCGGGCAGCCGCCCTGCTCGACGAAAGGCGACAGCGATTCCTCAAGCCGCCCGGCGAGGCGCTCGTCCGCGCCGGCGCCGGCGCGGATGCTGATCTGCACATTCTTCGAGAAACGCTTGCGCGCCTGGTCGAGCGTCAGGATGGTGCGCGTGCGCCAGCGGCTGATTTCGCGGGTGTTGTCGTAGGTGTTGCGGTACACCTCGACGACGACGATGTCGTCGTGCGACAGCATGTCGGCGTAGTTGGCGTAGTCCTTGTCGAACAGCGCCAGTTCAAGCCGCCCGCTGCCGTCGTCGAGCGTGAAGAACGCGGCCTTGCCCTGGCGCGTGTAGCGCACGCGCATGTTCATGATGACGCCGGACAGCCACAGCGTCTTGCTCTCGCCGGCGTTGTTCGCCGACGCATCGCCGGTGAGGCGTTTCACCTCGTGCAGGTTCATGTCGGTCATGCTCTTCAGTTCGCCGTCGTACCACGACGCCGGGTGGTCGGTCAGGTAGAGGCCGAGGCTGTCGCGCTCCATCTTCAGCAGTTGCTCGCGGCTGATGCGCTCGGCGGTGTCGAGCGGCGGCCCGTCGCCGTCCTTCGGCGGCTCGCCGAACAGGTCGTTCTGCCCGGTGCTGCGGTCGTTCGCCTGCTGCTCGGCCAGCGCGTAGATGCGCGGCAGGTGGTGCAGCATCGCGCCGCGGTCGCGCTCGACGGAATCGAAGGTGCCGGAACGAATCAGCGTCTCCAGCAGGGGTTTGCCGATGGTCGGCACCAGGCGCGCGCAGAAATCGCGCAGCGACGAAAAGGCGCCGCCGGCGCGGCGCTCGCCGACGATGGTCTCGACGGCGGCGGCGCCGACATTGCGTATCGCGCCCATGCCGTAGAGGATGCCGCCGCCGTCCACCTCGGCGAAGCCGTGTTCCGAGCGGTTGATGTCGGGCGGCTCGACCTCAAGCCCCATCAGGCGGCACTCGCCGATCAGATAGACGATCTTGTCGGTGTCGTCCATGTCGGCGGACATCACCGCCGCCATGAACGCGCCCGGGTGGTTGGCCTTGAGCCACGCGGTCTGGTAGGCGAGCAGCGCGTAGGCCACCGAGTGCGACTTGTTGAAGCCGTAGTCGGCGAACTTCTCCATCAGGTCGAAGATGTGCGTGGCGGTCTGTTTGTTCACGCCGCGCGCCACCGCGCCCTTGACGAACACCGCGCGCTGCTCGGCCATTTCCCTGGTGTCTTTCTTGCCCATCGCGCGGCGCAGGATGTCGGCGGCGCCGAGCGTGTAACCGGCGAGCACGCGCGCAATCTGCATCACCTGCTCCTGGTAGAGAATGACGCCGTAGGTCGGCTCGAGGATGGGTTTGATGTCGGGGTGCGGAAAACGGATGCGCGCGGTGTCGTGCTTGCGTTCGGCGTATTCGTCGCTCATGCCGGATTGCAGCGGCCCCGGGCGGTAAAGCGCGACCAGCGCGACGATGTCGTTGAAATGGTCGGGCTTCAGGTTTTTCATCAGCCGCCGGATGCCCTCGGATTCCAGCTGGAAGATGGCGGCGGTGTCGCCCTCGCGCAGCAGTTTGTACACCTTGGCGTCGTCGAGCGGGATGCGCGCGATGTCAATGTCGGCGGCGCCGCGCTGGCGCAGGTGGGCGACGGCGCGGGCGATGACCGTCAGCGTCTTCAGGCCGAGGAAGTCGAACTTGACGAGGCCGATCTTCTCGATGTCCTTCATGTCGAACTGCGTCACCGCGTTGCGGCTGCCGGGTTCGCAGTAGAGCGCGGTGTAGTCCTCCGCCGGCGTCGGCGAGATGACGACGCCGCCGGCGTGCCGGCCCGGGTTGCGCGCGAGGCCCTCGAGTTTACGGGCGTCGTCGAGAATCTGGCGCACATCGTTGTCGTCGCGGCGCCATTCGGTCAGTTCCTTTGACTGCGTCAGCGCCTCGTCGAGCGTGATGTTCAGGTGGTTGGGTATCAGTTTGGCGATGCGGTCCACAAAGCCGTAGGAATGCCCCAGCACGCGCCCCACATCGCGCACCGCCGCCTTCGCGCCGAGGCTGCCGAAAGTGATAATCTGGCTGACGCGGTCGCGCCCGTAGCGCTCGACGACATACTGGATGACGCGGTCGCGCCCTTCAATGCAGAAGTCCACATCAAAGTCGGGCATTGAAATGCGCTCCGGGTTCAGGAAACGCTCGAACAGCAGGTCGTAATGTATCGGGTCGAGTTCGGTGATGCCGAGCGCCCACGCCACCAGCGAACCGGCGCCCGAGCCGCGCCCCGGCCCGACCGGAATGCCCTCGCGCTTCGCCCACGCGATGAAGTCGGCGACAATCAGGAAGTAACTCTCGTAGCCCATGTTGGCGATGATCTCCAGTTCGGAGGCGAGCCGCCGGTGGTATTGTTCGTGCGCCGGCGGTTCAACGCCGGCGAGCCGCCGTTCCAGCCCGGCGCGCGCGTCGGCGGTGATCTTGCCGGCGGCGGTGTCGCCGTCGGGCAGCGGGAATTCCGGCAGCAGCGTCCTGCCGAATTCCAGTTCCAGCGTGCAGCGCGTCGCGATCTCGACGGTGTTTTCAAGCGCGCTCGGCACATCGCCGAACAACGCCGCCATCTCTTCGGCGCTTTTCAGGTACTGCTCCGGGCTGTAACGCCGCGGGCGGCGCTTGTCGGCCAGGATGTGGCCCTGGCTGATGCAGACCTTGGCCTCGTGCGACTCGAAATCGTCGCGCTTCAGAAAGCGCACATCGTTCGTCGCGACCACCGGCAGCGCCGCCTTTGACGCCAGCGCCAGCGCGCTTTTCAGATACTCCTTCTCGCCCTCGCGCCCGGTGTTGTGCAACTCAATGTAGTAGCGGTCGGCGAACAGCCCGCTCCAGAAAGACAGCGCGCGGTCGAGGCGCTTGCTCTCGCCGTTCGCCAGCGCCTTGCCGATGTCGCCGCGCACGCCGCCCGACAGCGCAATCAGGCCCTCGTTGCAGTCTTCAAGCCAGTCGCGCAGGATGTGCGGCGTGTCGTGTTCCTGCCCTTCAATGTAGGCGCGGCTGACCAGCCGCGTGAGGTTGTGGTAGCCGCGCTCGTCGCCGCACAGCAGCACGATTTCGTCGTCGGCGCCGTTGGCATCGTCGGCGCGCACATGCAGTTCGCAGCCGATGACGGGTTTGATGCCGTGCTCGATCGCCGCGCGGTAGAACTTGATGGCGGCGAACAGGTTGTTGAGGTCGGTCAGCGCCACCGCCGGCGTCGCGCGGCGCGCCGTTTCCTCCATCAACTCGGGGATGCGCAGCAGGCCGTCGCTGATGGAGTAGCCGGTGTGCAGGTGCAGGTGGACGAACGGCGGCGTTTTCATCGCGGCGTCTTCATTATTTGAGCAGGCGCTGCTGCCGGCGCCGTTGCGGGGACGGTTGCGGGGACGGTTGCAAGGATTGTTTGGACGATGGCTGCGCGAGCGTTTCCCGGACGCCGCGGTAGCGTTTGCGGTGAATGTCGCAGGCGCCGTGGGTTTGCAGCGCGCGCAGGTGTTCGGGCGTGCCGTAGCCCTTGTGCGCGGCGAAATTCCACGCCGGGTAGGACGAATGCAGGCGCACCATGCGGCGGTCGCGCTCGGTCTTCGCCAGGATGGAGGCCGCCGAAATGCAGCCGACGCGGGCGTCTCCGCCGATAATGGCGCAGCACGCGACGGCGGTGTCGGGGCGCCGGTTGCCGTCTATCAGCACCAGTTGCGGCGCCACCTTCAGGCCGCGCAGCGCGCGCGCCATCGCCAGCAGCGTCGCGTTCAGGATGTTCAGTTCAAAGATTTCGCCGACATCGGCGCTCGCCACCGACCACGCCAGCGCGTCGCGCTTGATGGCGCCGGCAAGCGTTTGTCTTTGTTCGGCGCTGAGGGTCTTGGAGTCGGCGCAGCCGTCCACCGGGCGCTTCGGGTCGAGCACCACCGCCGCCGCGACCACCGGCCCGGCGAGCGCGCCCCTGCCCGCCTCGTCCACGCCGGCGACAAGACGCCGCCCGAAGTCCGGCAGGCGCGCGCCGGCGGCGATGAGTGTCGGCCAGGCCGGGTTGGCGGATGTCGTCGTCACGGGAGTGATTTTACACCCGACCCCGTATAATGCCGCGCCAATGCCGCGCCCACGCCGCATTGATGCGACAAGGGCGGCGGCGCGACACATCAACACACAACCCAACACACGGTTTCGGGAGGCCGACATGGACAACAGGGAAATTATCAGACGATTTGAACAGATGTGGTGTGAGGGCGACCACGCGATTGCAAACGAGATTATGGCCGGGAATGTTACATTCAGAAGTTCGCTGGGGGTGACCAACTCGGGGCTGGACCGCTTTATTGACTACATTGACGGGGTTCGCAAGGCGCTGGAAAACTTCCGCTGCGAACTTGATGACATGATTTCGGAAGGAAACAAGATCGCGGCGAAGATGCTTTTCTACGGCAAGCACAGAAACCCGATGTTCGGCGTGGAGGCGACGGGCAAGATCATCAAGTGGGACGCGATTGCGCTCTTTGAGATTCGCGACGGGAAGATTCAGTCGCTGTGGTTTCTGGGCGATGTGGACGGGATACGGAGACAGTTGATGCCGGAGGGGAGTGAGCAGGCGGGGTGGAGGTGA
>JAPPQC010000040.1 GCA_028817225.1 Gammaproteobacteria bacterium
CGCGGGCGCGACGGCCTGATGTGGAAGGCGAATTTCCCGAAACTGTACCTCGACGAATTCGCGGACCTGAAACTGGTCAAGGAAAGAAAAATCCGCTACCGCGACAGCGACAACCGCGACAGCGACAACCGCGACATCATGTTTCTGCTTGAGAAAACCGGCGCGGCGGGCCGCTGAACCCGCCGCCGCCCTTCCGCCCCGACAGATGCAGATACTGACCCTGCTCCAGGCGCGCACCACCTCCACCCGCCTGCCGGGGAAAGTGCTGAAACCCGTTCTCGGCGAGCCGATGATGCAGCGCCAGATTGAGCGCACCCGGGGCGCACGCAACATCGGCAAACTGGCCGTCGCCACCAGTGACCAGCCGTCGGACGACGCCATCGAAGAGTTGTGCTCGTCGCTGCATCTGGACTGCTTTCGCGGCAGCCTTGAAGATGTCCTCGACCGTTATCACCGGGCGGCCCTGCGCCACGAACCGCAACACATTGTCCGCATGACCTGCGATTGCCCGTTGATGGACCCGCGAATCGTGGACGACACCATCGAGCGGCATCTGCAAGAGGAAAACGACTACACATCCGCCGGCCACGACTCCGGCTACCCGCGCGGCCTGAATGTCGAGGTCATGCGCCGCGCCGCGCTGGAAACGGCGTGGCGCGAAGCGCGCTCGCCGGATGACCGCGAGCATGTCACCCCTTACATCAAGCACCGCCCCGAACAATTTCGCATCGGGCGCCTTGTTTCTCCGACGGATTACTCGAACATGCGCTGGACTGTGGACACCGCGGACGACCTCGCTTTTGTCACGCGGGTTTATCAGGCCCTGTACCCGAACAACCCCCGCTTCACAATGGAGGATGTTCTGCGACTGTTGCGGAAACACCCCGACCTGGCGGCCATCAACGCGCAGGCAGCGCCGGCGCCGGCGCGGCGGCAAAGCGGATTGTGAACATCGTCATCCGCACCGACGCCTCGGCGGCCATCGGCAGCGGTCATGTCATGCGCTGCCTGACGCTGGCCGGCGCGCTGCGCGAGCGCGGCGCCGAAGTGCGGTTTGTGTGCCGCGCGCACGAAGGCCATCTGGCCGGCCTCATCCACGCCGAAGAACACGCTTGCACACTGCTCGACACGGGCGGCGCCGGTGCGATGCGGCGCGACGACGCCGCCGAAACCGCGAACGCCATCCAGCAAACCGGGCCGTGCGACTGGCTGATTGTGGATCACTACTCCCTCGACCATCAATGGGAAACGACGATACGCCCGCATGCAAAAAAAATCATGGTCATTGACGATTTGGCAAACCGCCGACACGAATGCGACCTGCTGCTGGACTATCTGTGCACCCGGCGCCCGCAACACTACCAGTCATTGACGCCACCCGCGTGCCGCCTGCTGCTCGGCGCCGCCTACACTCCGTTGCGCTCCGAATTCGCCGAACTGCGCGCCGCGACACTGGCGCGCAGGGAAAAGACAACCGAAGTCGGCAACCTGCTGGTGACCTTCGGCGGCGCCGACCCGGGCAACCTGACCGGCGCCGTGCTGCGGCAACTGGCCGCTGCCGCCCTGCCGGACGGCATCGCAGTGGATGTCGTCCTCGGCGCGGCCTTTCCACAATGCGCGGAAATTGAAAAAGCCGCCGCCGCACTGCCGGCGCCAACCACCGTTTCCGTCGCAGTCAGCGACATGGCGAAACGCATCAGCCGCGCCGACCTCGCCATCGGCGCCGCCGGCGTGACCGCCTGGGAACGCTGCTGTCTCGGCCTGCCCTCCATCACAATCGTCGCCGCAGAAAACCAACTGGCCAACGCCGACGCGCTTGAACGGGAGCGCATCGGCATCACACTTCGTCAAGAACACCGGGACGGCGATTTCCACGCCGCGCTGCAACAGGCGCTGCACGACCACCAATGGCGCCGTGAGACCGCCGCCCGCGCCAGTCGCCTTGTGGACGGACAAGGCGCCGGCAAAGTCGCCGACGCGCTGATGCAACCGCAATGAACGCCAGCCTGCGCCCGGTAACCGAGGCCGACCTGCAAGACCTGCTGCGGTGGCGCAACCACCCGCGCGTGCGCCGGGCGATGGTCACAAAGCACCGCATTTCAGCGGAGGAACACGCCGCCTGGTGGCAAAAAACCCGCGCCGACAAGACCAAACAATGGCGTATTTATGAGGAGAACGGCGAGCCGCTGGCGGTGGCCTCCTTCTTCCGTCTCGACGCCGGCGAAAAAACCGGCTGGTGGGGGTTTTACCTGTGCGACTACTCGGAACAAAACGCCGCCGGGCGCGCGCCCCTTGCGCGGCGCGTGATACAAAGCGTCATCTGCCACGCCGCCGAAGAACTGAAACTGTGCCGTCTGCTGTGCGAGGTTTTCAAGGACAACCTCCCGGCCCGGCGCCTGTACGAAGAACACGGATTCCGCGAATCCCGCGTCGCGCCAAGCGCACCGAACATCGGCCTGGTGGTGATGGAACTGCAACTGACGCCGTGAACACAAACGCCGAATTGCCGGCCAACCCGACGACAGCCTTCATACAAATCCCCATCACAAAACTCCAATATGGCATGAAAATTGGAGTTTCCGACTCCAAAATGACCGACAAAATGGAGTCTTCGCCGCCATTTTCGCCCTGTGAACGGTGCTACAATGCCCGCGCCGGGCCATTCATGCCCGTCCAGCGCAATGCC